>CAKVBD010000008.1 GCA_934725105.1 uncultured Bulleidia sp.
AAAGAAAACAGGAATCACGACAAACATTTGTATACCTGCAGCCATTGCGGGTTTACAAGCAATGATGACAGAGTCGGGGCAATGAATATCTATCTTCTTGGCACACTCTGGACAACAGGTGATGAATCACCATCTTTTAAAACAGTAAGCTAAGGTTTCGGTATATCCGGAACGCTGTCAAACGGGTGCTATCAACCACCCGGTGATGTAACGGCACAGAGGGTAATATCCCTGCTGTTAGAGTCCAGGAGAATCTGCACAGCAGATTACGTTTGTACTGGAGGAGCCAGTTACAAGCCCATCCGTCCTTGGACGATGGGTAGTTGACGTCTCTTATAGTAAAATATAAGCGGCAGAAATGCCATGAGTTACCTGAAACGGTATGCGGTTGGCTCCCTCAAATGTTAGCTTTATTAGAAAGGAAAACAAGAGAGGGTTCTTTTTCTTAGATACCCTCTTTTGAGGGATTGCATATGACAATGGATTCATTGATTGGTGTAATATCGTTGATATTCTCAATCTTTAGCTTTTGTATCGCAGTTGATTCTTATCTGGAATCGAAAAACAAAAAGAAAAATGACCGCTAGTAGCTCCCAAACTTTAGCAGTCATTTTTTGACCTAAATAGGAGTCAACCGCTCATCGGTAACTCTTTTTACATCTTTATATTAGCACAAATACAGAAAATGAAAAGATTACATACGAATCTTTTTACGAGTTTATTGAATTCATAAAGAAAAATGACCGCTAGACTCTTCCATACTTTAGTGGTCATTTTCTACTAATTACGGAGACAACCGCGCATCGGTAACTCTTCTTTAATATATTAGCATAAAATTATTTTGCCATGTGTTCTTTAATGATGTTTGTGATTTCAGTTGCCGCACGATCCACATCATCATTACATACGACATATTCATACTTGTCTTTCAATGCAAGTTCACCCTTTGCCTTTGCAAGTCTAGATTCGATAACATCATTACTTTCTGTACCTCTGCCACGAATTCTCTTTTCTAATTCTTCCATGCTTGGTGGTACGATAAAGATCGTTAATGCATCTTTTGCTTTTGCCATGACTTGCTGTGCACCTTGCACTTCAATTTCAAGCAGAACATTCTTACCTTCATTTCTTAAACGTTCCACTTCCTTTAAAGGTGTACCATAGCAGTTTCCAACGAATTCTGCATGTTCCAGCAATTCACCATTATCGATAGCTTCCTGGAATCTTTCTTTTGTAACGTAGTAATAGTTTACGCCTTCTTCTTCACCTTCTCTTTTTGCACGTGTTGTCATAGAAATAGAGAATGCAAGTTTCAAAGATGGATCATTGACAAACTTCTTTAATATTGTTCCTTTTCCAACACCACTTGGTCCACTCAATACAATCAACAAACCTTTATTTTCCATCATTCACCTCTTTTGTTTGCATACTAGATTACTCTTTTTCATTTGTTGCGTCAATGGTATGATAGTACTCATTAAAGGATGTAAAGAACGATGGCATTAGATGGTATTTTATTACACAAGATTATTCCGGAACTCGCTGGCAGTCTTCCGATGAGAATACAGAAAATTTATCAGGTTTCTACAACAGAAGTATTATTTCAGGTACATACAAACAATGGTAAAAAACAGTTATTGATCAGTACACATTCTGAATATAATCGTCTGTTATTTACAACAAAAAACTACCCAACTCCAAAAGAGCCAGGCAATTTTGTCATGCTTTTAAGAAAGTATCTGGAAGGTGGCATCATTGAAGAGATTACGCAGGCCGGTCTAGACCGCTGGTGTACGATGAAGATCCGTAGAAGAAATACTTTGGGTGATATTGAATATATTCCTTTGTATGTTGAACTGATGGGAAAATATGCAAATGTCATTCTTGTTGGTGCAGATGGCAAGATCATTGATGCATTAAAGAGAATCCCTCCATTTGAAAATCAAAAGCGTGTGATTCAGCCAAATGTGCTGTTTACGCCAACCCCTCCACAAGATAAGAAAGATCCGTTTACAGATCATACCATTGATCCAAATGTATCTTTAACAAAGCAGTTTGCAGGCTTCTCTCCGTTTCTTTCTAAAGAAATTGAATATCGCCTGTCTATGAATGAAAGCTTTGCGGATATCATGCATGAAATTGAGTGTTCAGACTCTTTGTATGTTGCCAATGTCAACGATGTTCCTGTATTTCACTGCATTCCTCTTACAAGTATTGGTGAATGCAAGAAATATCCATTGATGGAAGCTTTTGATATTCTTTATTTTCATAAGGAAGAAAAAGAAAGAATCAAATCCATTTCTGGAGATATTTATCACTTTGTCAAAAAAGAATTAAAGCATCAGTCAACAAAGCTTCCTCGTCTATTGAAGAGCTATGATGAAGCAAAGGATTGCGACAAATGGAAAGTGTATGGAGATCTTTTGTATACATACAACGTGAATGATACAAAGGGATTGCAATACATTGAACTGGAGAACTATGAAGATGGTGCGATGGTCAAAGTTCCACTGGATGAAAAGCTGGATGGAAAAGCAAATGCACGCAAATGCTTTACAAAATATAACAAGCTGAAAAAAGGACAGAAGTATCTGGAAGAACAGATTGCAATCTGCGAAAATGAAATATCTTACTTTGAAGGTCTGCTGGAACAATTGGATCTTGCTGATTTTGAAACAGCCTTAGAAATCAAAGAAGAACTTGTGAAACAGAACTACATGACTGACAAGCAGAAAAAGCCAAAGAAAAAGAAGAAAGATGATGGTCCACATCTCTCTTCCATTACACTTTCTAATGGTATTTCTATTACGTATGGCAAGAACAATCTGCAGAACGATGCATTGACATGGAAACTTGCCAGAAAGAGTGAATACTGGTTCCATACAAAAGATTTCCATGGTTCTCATGTACTTGTACATAGTGACAAGATGGATGAAGAAACGATTCGTACTGCCGCAATGATTGCTGCATATTATTCTAAGGGAAGATATTCTTCCAGTGTTCCTGTTGTCTATTGTCAAATCAAAGACCTCAAAAAAATTCCAGGTGCAAAACCTGGAATGGTACAGCTCACATCTTATAAAACGATCTATATCGACCCAGATGAAGACTATTTAAAATCAATTGGACTCGCGATCAGTAAATGACTGATCGTTTTTATTTACAATGGACATCAGTTTACGTACTTCATACATACGCAGTTTACGATACTGTCCCTGTCTTAGATTGCCTAGATCCAGGAATGCATATTGAATACGGTTTAATCGTGTCACTTCACAATGGAAAAATTCCATCATTCTTCTTACCTGACGGTTTCTTCCTTCCTGGATTGTAATCTGTAGAACTGTTTTATTTTTCTTTTCACTTCTTTGTAGAACAAATACTTCTGCAGGCAATGTTTTTCCATCTTCCAGTTCAATCCCTTTTTCTAACAGTGCACACATGCCATCTGTCAATATGCCATTGACAGCAACTTCATATGTTTTGCAAATATGATTTCTTGGATGCATTAAGCCATTGGCAAATTCACCATCATTTGTTAAAAGAAGCAAACCTGTTGTTTCATAATCTAATCGACCAACAGGAAAGATTCTTTCCTTACAGTCAATGATATCTACAACAGTATCTCTTTCTTTATCATCTGAAACAGAACAGATTGTTCTTTTTGGCTTATTTAAAAGAAAATATACTTTTTCTTCTTTATTGATTTCATGTCCGTCGACTTCAATTCTATCTTGTGTAGATACTTTGACACCCATTTCTTTGACTGTCTGTCCATTGACTTTGACACGACCCTGCTGGATCATTTCTTCTGCTTTTCTTCTAGAAGCAATGCCGCTTGCAGCAATGACTTTTTGTAATCTTTCCATGTACCCTCCTAATGATGATTTCTTGTATTTCCCCAGAAGCCGCTTCCCGCATGTGAATAGTCATTCATCAATACAACTGGAATTCTTCTGAATTTATCGTTTTTTTCGCTTAATATTTGACACGCAGATAGTCTTTTATTTCCATCGATACATTCATAGTATCCTTTGCGTACATTGACCTGTACCGCAATTGCAACGCCTCTTTTTTCTATGGATTCTAGCAAATGTCCTGGATCTGTATATGTATAGCGGATATCTTTGATATCAACGATTGTATTAATCATGTATTTCCTTCTTTCTTACACCGATAACGATGCAGCCATGCAATATTGTATACGTATGCAGGAATTTTGCAAAACTTTCTTGATGATTTCTTCTGCGATAGATTGCATTATAGAAGTGTGCATCTGTTTCATTGACTTTATCAAACATGACATAATGAGCGCCTCTTGTATGTGAATATGCAAGAATTCCAGAAGAACATGCTTGAAATGCATGCATTGCACCAGTAAAGCCTGGAACAGATACAAAAACATCCAAACCTTTCTGCTTGAGATAGACAATGAGCCAGAATATTTCCTGACCAAATACTTTTCCAAGTAAATTATGCTTTTCTAAGTCGTGTATGACTTCATACATTGGCGTATATTTCCTGTTTGCCTTTAATAAGTTGTAGACCGCAATCCACCCGCACCCTTTCCGTTGCGTATCAAACCATCCAAATGGAATAGATTGCATACTGCCTTGATCGATAATGTATCCTTCTTCATCAAATACATGATCATCTAATACATACCGATATGGTTCAATGACATGCTGGAAGGATTTTTCCTTAGCATAAAAACCCGTTGCATTCATGAGTGAACATAAAGAAGCATCACACGTAACAATGATCTTTTTTGGATGAAACTTCTTGATGCACCATTCACGCATAAAGCATAGATCATGAAATGTATTTTCGCTGTTTCCATACGATTCAATTTCAATGGATACAACTTCATTGTCATATGTATATGACATAATAAAAGCATCTTCAGAGGTATTCATGAGCTTCATACGATGCATATGATTCGCATCACTTTTCAATAAACCAATCTTTACCATGGAGCCTTCCTGTACTTCATTGCCTGTTTCAATACTTCAGCATCATTATCATACGTAATACATCCCAATGCTTCGATTGGCTTCATCCAGTACATATGACTCAATTCATCTTTTTCCATATGTTCTTTGCCACCACTCACATACGCAATAAAATACGTATTTTCTTTTTCATTGCCATTTGGAAGAAAATAATGAATCTTTTGTGAAAACTTTGTATCCAGCTTCACTTCAAGTCCTGTTTCTTCCTTGATTTCTCTAAGAGCAGTATCTGCTTCTGTTTCATTTGGTTCAATATGCCCTTTGACAAAGCAATAATGCCCCGCAAGCTGACGAATAATCAGTACTCTGGCATCTTTTTTCCGGCTGTCAAATATGACAGCACCACATGATTTTTCAATATTTGTTTTTGACATACGAGTATTATAGCACAAGAAAAAAAGACTCATACGAGTCTCTTTTAGTCAATTGCACGGATACGGATCTTCCAGTTTGTACCAGTGCCTACGTTATAGGCACGTGCAAAGGAACCCTGGTTGATTGCAATACCAACACGATATACAGAGTTGATATACAATAGTGGAGAACCAACAGGAACTTCCGCAAAGGAATGCTGGTAAACGACCTGGTTCTGGTATGCTAGCATATTTTCATGGAAAATAGATACTTCATAACGCTTGCCAAATTCAGGATTTAACTGATAGAAGTCATCTCTAGAAATAGATGTCCATAAAGAACCAAAGCGTACATCAAGAATGTCTACACACCCTTTGACACTCTTTTCTGCAGCATCATATTCTGTTTCTACAACATCTAATTCAACAATATCAGATAATGGAAGTTCTTTCCCAACTTCTTCATATGTGATGACGCCAGCTGCCAGTCTAGCACCAGTATATGCATATACATCACGACCATGGAATGTATAAGATAATTCAGTATTCTTTCTGCGGTTGATACTTTCTTCGATTTCTCTCAGTTCAACGATACCGAAGTACTTGTTTAAGTGTGTTAATGTACCGTTATCTGGTGTAACGATGTACTGACCTGTTTTCGTTTTCGCAACAACGGATTTACGGTTTGTACCAACACCTGGATCTACAACAGATACAAATACTGTACCTTCTGGCCAGTAGTTGACTGTCTGAAATAAACGATAGCTGCCTTCAAAGATGTTATATGGTGTGATGTCATGTGTTAAATGGTGGAGCTTTAATTCAGGATCTACCTGTAAGGCAACACCTTCCATGGCGCTGACAGCACCATCCACAAGACCGAAATCTGACTGAAATACTAATGTCTTATTCATATATGCCTCACTTTGAGAATACAACTTTATAGTCTGCACCATGATCTACATGGTAATTGTTTTTGAAACTGTTCTGGTTCATAGCGAAAGAGATCTTGTTAACTTCGTTGTTGTAAAGAAGTGCCTTGCCCTTTTCACTGTCACCGAAAGACTTGTAGTAAGTGATGTCTTCATCAAATAGAACTTCACCATTCTTTGAAATACATGCATGGATCGTATCACCATGATGAATACCAAGCTTTTCAAAGTAATCCATATGGATGTTTGTCCATAGGTTACCAAAGTTAGGATCATCAATTTCCATGTAGCCTGTGACTGTATTGCCTTCTACAACTGGTTCAGGAAGATCAAACATCTGGATCTCTTCTACTGGATAGCTTGGCCCTACCTGTTCATATGTAATGACACCAGAAGCAAGTCTAGCAGCTGTATAGCCAAATACGTCTCTGCCACCAAAAATAGCAACACGGTCATTGTCCTTGCCCTTTAAACGGTTAATGGATTCATCGATTTCTCTGACTTCTTCAATACCGCTTGTAATGGCGATATGTGTTAAAGCACCATTATCCGGAGTGACTACATAGTAGCCATCTTTTGTTTTCGCAACACATGCTTTTCTGGAAGTACCAACACCTGGATCGACTACAGAAACAAAGATTGTTCCCTTTGGCCAGAAACGCATATACTGCATTAATCTGTAAGATGCAGAATATGTATCGTACTGTGGAATCTGATGTGTTGCATCAATAATTTCCAGTGTACGGTCTACAGATTTTACAACACCATACATAGATGCAACGGCACCTTCTGCATATGTAAAGTCTGTCTGGAATACTAACATTGGTTTAGAATAATCAATCATTGAAATAACCTTCTTTCTTTAAAATGGATAGTAAAACATTGTTTTTGTGACATAGAAACGCATTACCATGCTTAATACAAGCACTGCTAAGCTCATAAAGCATACACAGTAGTCACTTGCCTGTAATTTACGATAAGAATACCAGCTTCTTTTCTTCAGCTTGCCATAGCCTCTTAAACTCATTGCATTAGAGATAACTTCAACACGGTCTAATGTAGAGAAAATGAGTGGAATGACCATTTTAACTGTCATGACAAATCTCTTTGAGAATTTTTCTTTTTTACTTAATTCGATACCACGTGCCTGCTGTGCTAAAGAGATATTTGTGTAGTCACGAATAATATCTGGGAAGTAACGAAGTGTTAAGGCAAGTGTTGTACATACTTTGTATGGAACACCGATATGGTTTAAAGAGGATGCAAATTCACTTGGGTTTGTTGTGAAGATAAAGATCAAACCAAGTGGAATCATAGAAAAGTATTTTAATGTCTTAACAGCTAGATAGAACATTGTTTCTTTTGTGACAATGAAGTAGGAATTGAATTGGAATAGAATCGTTCGTGTTCCATAGACTTCTTTACCAAAGTCTGGTTCAAGCACATATGTGAGTACAATATTCATAATTAAGAAGAACAGTACATAAAGCAGTACGATTTTGATTTGCTTTAATTGTATTTTTGCTACTTTAAAAGCAATCATTGAAATGACAAGTGTCAATAACATGATGCGGTAGTCATATGTCAACATGACCGCAAAGGATAGAAACAGGAAACTGATCAGTTTTGTTAAACCAGATAAACGGTGAATAAATGTATCTAGCTGTGAATAGGAAAACATTTTAATTTTCATATCTGATGTCCCCTTTCATGTTGGATAAATGTATCAATAAATGCGATACGATCTTCAATGCCTGCTTTTGCAGCAAGCGTTGATAAACTTGTCTTTTTTAGATTTGCACGTTCAATGAGTGCTTCATTGCCAAGAACTTCACTTGGCGTAGCATCAGCAATCTTTTGACCGCCAGTTAATACAACACTTCTTGTTGTATATTCCAGCATCAAGTGCATATCATGCGTGATCATAACGATTGCAATACCCATTTCATTCAGACTCTTCAAGAATTCCATGATTTCTGAATATCTGCGATAGTCTTGTCCGGCTGTTGGTTCATCAAGAATGATCATCTTTGGCTCTAATGCAAGAATGGAAGCAATTGTGACACGTTTTTTCTGACCATAGCTTAATGCAGAAATTGGCCAATTTCTAAATGGATACAGACCACAGATCTTTAATGTATTTTCTACTTTTTCTTTAATCTTGTCTTCGCTGACACCACGGTTTCTAAGACCCATCGCAACTTCATCAAAAATCATTGTATTACAGATCATCTGGTTTGGATTCTGCAGGACAAATCCAATGCGATCTGCTCTTTCTTTCACAGATAAGTCTGACATGTCAGTGTTTTCAAATGTCATTACACCACTATCTGCTTTTTCAAAAGCACAGATACATTTACAAAGTGTAGATTTACCAGCACCGTTCTTACCAACAACAGAAATCATTTCTCCCTGATGTACATCCAGACATACGTGATCTAGAATTGGCTTGACACCATCATAGGAGAAGCATAGATCGTTAATCGTTAGTAATGGTGCAGATTCTATTGTCTTAACATCTGTTTTATTTGTATTGTACCAGTGAACGAGTTTATCTTTTTGATCTAACAAGTCATAATCAGCATCATCTGCAAGATTTTTTACTTTATCAAGATCAACACCAGCATACTTCATTGCCTGTACATACAATGGCAGACGAATCCCATTGTCTTCCAGCAGTGTTGTCGCAAATAATTGTTCCGGCTTGCAGTCAGCAAGAATTTCACCATTGTTAACGAGTACAATACGATCCACAGGACGATGCAGTACATCTTCTAATCGATGTTCGATAATAATAATTGTTTTCTTCTGTGTCTTATTGATTTCATCAATCAATTCAATCACAAGCTTTCCAGTTGCAGGATCTAGATTGGCAAGCGGTTCATCAAACAATAAGATTGGCGCTTCATCAACCATAACACCTGCCATACAGACATCCTGCTTCTGACCTCCGGATAGTTCAAGTGGCGACTGTTCGAGAAACTCACCCATACCAACAAGATTTGCCACCTTTTTAACGATTTCATGCATCTTGTCTGTTTCAACGGCATTGTTTTCTAAAGAGAAAGCAATATCTTCACCGACATTGAGTCCAACAAATTGAGAGTCTGCATCCTGCATGACTGTACCAACAAGCTTGCTGGAGGAAAAGATATCGAGCTTTTCACTGTCATTTTCTGCAATGAACAGCTTGCCTTCTTTTTTTCCAGGATAGGCAAATGGAATCAGTCCATTAATGCAATGACCAAGTGTAGATTTCCCACTGCCGCTTGGACCAACAATCAATACCTTTTCACCTTCTTTGATTTTGAGATTGATATGATGCAGTGTTGGCTTTTTTTGTGATTTGTATTGAAAAGAAAAATCTTTAAATTCAATCATTGTTTTCATTTAAAAAGTCCTCAAAAATATAAAAAACCTGCTGATTAATAGCAGGTTCCTGTTCGTATTATTCTTGATCCAAAGAACCAGTCTTAGTACGTGTTTTAGAATATGCAGCAGCAAGTAACAAGCATACAACGATAGAAGAAATTCCATCAGCAATAAAGCTCATTAATCCCTGCAGGAATACTTTCTTTACAGGTTCAGCATAGATAACAATATCTAAAACTGGAGCTACAAGCAGCCATGCAATGGCATTGCCAATGACGTTAATAACGATGATAGCTAAGATAGTCTTTTTATTGAATTCACCTTCATCAAGCTTTGTGTAGAAATACGCAAAACCAGCAACAAGTCCGGATACTGCAGAAGCTACGACCCAGCTCCACCATGGTGAGCCATAGAAGATAAAGTCATTGAGTGTATGACCAATTGCAGCAATCAAGCATGAAGCAACTGGGCCAAACAAGCATCCAAAGAATGCAGAGACACCATAAGCCAACTGGAAGTTTGTTTCTGGAATTGGACTAGGAATCTTTACATAAGCGAATAGGACAAAGAATAGAGCAGCACCTAATGCTGTAGCTACCATTGTTTTTGTTGAAAATAAACTTTTCTTTTCCATAATAAATCCCCTTCTTAATGTCAATAAGTATAGTACATAAAATGCTTTCTAGCTACCAAAGTTTTTGAAAATATTGTGAAAGCCATTACATTTTTGATGAATTCATCAAAAAAATAAATTTTTTTAGAAAAATCATAAAAAAATCTTGCTCCATGAGCAAGATTTTGAAATTCAGTTAAAGTATTAACGAAAAATTTAAACGTGCAATTAACTCTATATGTATTCTTATGATAAGTTTAAAACATCAATGATGTAGCTTATTGAATTGTATCTAATAGGTACAATACGCTTTCGATTATATCTTTATAACTGATATCAGATGCATATGAATACTTCTTTTGATAGGATTCCCACAGTGAAAGTAACTTTTTATCATTACGTATGACCAAAATAATTCTAGAAGCTTCATTTTTCAAATTTTCAGTACTTCTCTTTTTACATGTTGCATCAAATGCACTTTTCAAAATTTCGTAATTAATATTTTGCGAATAAATCGAAAGCAACATTTTTATGTCATAAAAGTCTCTCATCCGGGTGTTTAAAAGACCTCTTACTAGTACCGTTTGAAGTTTTTCAGCTAAAATTGTCTCCAGATTATACGACAATAAACTGATTGTGCGATCATCTAAGAGTAGTTTGTATTGAAATTCAACTGCGCTTGGAGTTATGACATCTCCTGTTGAAATGTCTATTTTCATTGGCGTTATTAGTTTTCCCATTACTGCATTCATAGTTAGGCGTACACCTGGATACTCCATTTCATCCATGATATTGGAAATCTCACTAATTTCAAAAGAAACACCGTCACCAAGATCAATGCCTTTAATTTCATTCACAATACATTTAGCATCTTCTATTGACAGATTTTGATTTTTAATACTCGTATCAATGTCCATTGTAGATCGAAGAGCTACACCTACCATAGCAGTTACAAGTATTCCACCTTTAATAATAAAAATGTCTTTATATTGCGATATAGAAACTCTTTCAAGAAAACGCTCCATCATATAAATTCTCATAAGCGTTCTAGCATCAGCTTTGGTTTCTTTCGCTACATTCTTGATTCTTCCTTTCACTTGTTCAGGTGTCATTTGCATTTTACAGCAATACCTCCATGTATTTACGGATTACATTATCAATCTTAAACAATTTTCCATATTCCATAAGCCGGTTTAAATCTTTATCTTTTCTGGAAATATAGTTTTTTAAAACAGAATTGAAATCTTGCATTTCAATATTACTCCGACTTCTAATTAAGTCACAGATTGTGCGTTCAAGATTATACATTGGAATTGTATTACCTTCGTAATCCTTCACTATATCCTTTCCAACATCAAGCAACTCTCGTTTTACGGTGTATACCTTACAGTTTTCATTTGCTTTCAAACGATGTGCATTATAACCACTGTATATGGTAAGGGTATGAATCATAGGTTCCCTATCAGAAAGACCATGATAATAAAAAGATTCATCATGTGAAAAAACTGCATTTGGACACCTTTTGTGAAGTACAAACAATTCATCTATCCAATCTGAACTAACAGGATAAATACCACGACTTACCGCTTCTAATCCATTTTCTCGAACATACTTGTAAAATTTGTATCTTGAAATACCATTTTTTTTCGCAATTTCTGGTGTGATGTAATCATTTTTTTGAATTAATATTTCCATTTCATCCATAAGCAAGCCATCCTTTCGTGCTTATATTGTAATCGAAATAAGCACGTAAATCAAATATAAGTAATCATTATCGTTTACTTGAAAATAGAAAAAATCTTACTCAATGAGCAAGATTTTGAAAAGAAAAGAAGGTACATTTCTGCACCTTCCAATCTCACTTATTCATGAAATTTTTTCTTGAATACAACAACGCCAGCAAGTGCAATCATTGTCATAAAGAATGTACCTGCATAGAATACAACATGACTGTTGTCTGAAGTCTTTGCTGACTTCTTATCATCCTTCTTTTGTGTTGTATCTTTCTTTGGATCTTCTTTCTTTACAGTTTCTTCCTTCTTAGGTGTGTATTCTGCCAGCCATTTCCATTCATTCTTCTTGCAGTCATCACAGATATTGGAATTGTTATCAAAATAGATCCAGCTCCAGTGACCCATATACTGATATGGTGTACCTGTCTTTTCACTTGTCAACTGACCATCTTCATCTAGCCAGAATCTGCCTGTTGTATCATGTACATCATCCCATACAGATGTATGTACTGAAATACCAAGCTTCTGCATACGCTTGATTGTTGGGATGGCTGTTAATGTTGGATCAACAGTTGTATCATTTTTAGCAAATGTGAACCAGAACTCTGTTCCACCCTTCTTCACAGCATTTAACATGTCATCTGTAATAAATTCATCATGGAATGCTTCACAGATTGGATATGCTTTAAAGAAGTAATCTGGATGTTTGAGAACCATTTCCATTGTCATGTAGCCACCATTAGAGCAACCTCCAATGATAATACGTTCAGGATCAATTTCAGGATTGTTCTTCACAACATTCTGAATCAATTCAAACATTGTCTTTTCATACATGGAGCCTTTATCACCATTCTGGTATTCTCCATCTCCACCATCCATCCACATTGTCTGTGCCTGTGGTGTAATGACATAAGCACCACCATCATATAATTTCTGGAATTCATCAGATACCAACGCTGTTACTTCATTACCAAGAAGATCTACATAGTTATCATTACCATAGTTGCCAGCAGCACCTACGCCTTCACCAGCTCCATGCAGCCATACAACCAATGCCTTCTTCTTGCCATTTGCCTTAGGTGTATATTGACCATAAGGCATTACAATACCATCACTGCCAGTAAAGCTCTTTGTAACGTCAAACTTTTCAGCAGCATCTGTTACCCAGTTCTTCTGATCTTTGAGATCTAGAACCTGATCAACATTAATCAGCTTATCTTTTGCTTTACCATTGACTGTTAACTGATAATGGTTAACCCACTTGTTACTGCCTGTTAATACATCATAACGGAAAGGTGAACCTTCATTTGGAGAAATATACATTTCAACTGTAACTACATTACCCTTTTCTGCATCTACTTTATTTCCTTTATCATCAGATAAGTAAACATCTAATACTGTTCTAGGAGCAGTTGCATTGTATACAGATTGATCTGCCCAGTTTGTAGATTCCTTTGTTTCCTTGACTGTAAAAGTTGTTGGATCTAAATCAGATGCATTCACTTCTTCATCAAGTGTTAACATCACTTTATTTACAGCTGGGCCCCAGTCATCGCCTACAACAAATACTTTTTCACTTCCGTAGATGACATCATCACGTACTGTCTTGCCTGTTGTAACGTCTCTTGAATACTTAGACATGAATTTCCACATCATTTCAGCATCTGGTGCATAGTTCCAGTGACCCCATCCATAGATACGGTTCATACAGATTTCTACACCATTATCAGATGTTAAGATACCACCCTTGATTTTAGCAATACCTTCTGCATCAGCATCAATTGTGTATGTTTCATCCCAGTTAATTCCATATAGATCCTGGTTTGCAGCATCATTTCCGTCAGGAATATCCATACCATTGAGTTCTGCATATAGCTGTGCCATTTCTAAGCCGCCAGAAGAACCAAGCTTATCCCAGTCACCTAGATATTCATCTTTATCACCAGAGAAGTAAATAATTGGGAAATCATAGCTGTCTTTATTTGCAGCAACACCTGCCTGCAGCTTAGCTAAACCATCCGCATTGTTCTTGAATGGACCAGACTGTCCAGCACCTGCAGCAAAATACTTTGTATTTACTAAACCATTGTTTGTTGTATTTCTGCATCCTGCAGATAAACCAGAAATATACACTCTTGATGCATCAATCTGTGGATATTTTTCCATGACTCTACGATAGCATCCTGTAATGAAATCTGATTCTGAAGTGAAGTTTGTATCAGCTGTCATTGGATCATATGTATAACCCTGATATGTATGACCTTGCCATTCTGGACATACTAGAATAATACCTTCTCTAGAAGCAACTGATGCCCATCCTGAAGTATCATACTGTGTACGTGGATCATTTGTATTACCATGCATTAAGAATACAACTGGTACTGTTCCTTGTGCCTTCTTTACGTTTTCTGGAACATATACATACCATAATGACTTGATGCCATTACCATTGAGATCTTCAGTATAGATTGTACGTGTCATATTTGTAATGCTGTCAACAGAATCAAAATACTGATATTTTCTAGCTGAATCACTTGCTTCATCTCCAGTAATCAAAGGTCTGGAATACCATGTTCCAATACCATTGCCTTCAATGTAGTTGCCAATTCTACCAAACTTGCAAAGTACAGCGTCCCATGCTGCCTTGTAGCCATCTACAGCATTCTTATTAGAACTATCCGTAACAACAATTTCAAATCGACTGTCTGGATTCTGGTATGTTGCTATAGAACCATCAGTATTGATCTTTGTTGCATTGTCTGCTTCAATATATGCTTTTGCAATATTTGTATTTCCAGATACATATGTTGGTACAGATGCACTCAACTTACCTGTTGTACCTTCTGGATTGATTAAAGCTAAACCAGAAACGAAATTCATATACTGAGAAAGATTTTCATTGATAAACGTTGCACCATTGCCAATACCAACAAGTTTCACATTACTAGAGACAACGATCTTTTTAACGATCTTTTTAAATCCTTCTACGTCACTATCAGTAAACTTTGATCCATTGGCTGGACGAGCAACGTAAACAGTAGATGCATGTGTATCTGCATATTCTTTCATACCAGATTCATCTAGATACTTCTCTGCTTCTGCATCACTTAAATTTTCATCTGGATAAACAATGATTGCGGCTGCAGCAGTATTATTGACAGTTTCAATACCCAATTTGTTTGTAGCACTGTAAACATATGCTTCACTCATTTGATTGAGCTGTTTTAAATATGTATCTACATATTCTTGTGTTGTGTCAATTTTAGCCTTTGCACCATTGGAAGATAGTTCAATACCAGTAAATGCACCAGCACTGTAAGGTTTCGACACTGTTGTTCCATCAGTTAAACCTTTAATTACCTGTGCCATATCATTGAAATACTGAATGGACATTTCACCAGGTCTTTCATCATTCTTATCCCAGAACTGCTGCCATCTATGACCAGCAAGAATACTTGGAGAAGTCATCTTCTTTAAAGAAGTCTGTGCCTTAGAAACACCATCATTCAAAGCTGCAATTGGATTGCCGCCATTCATATCCCAGAACAGCCATACAAATCCAGAACCAAATGTATCACCTGTAAATAACACATTGTCTTTCAGATCTTCAACCATTAAAGAACCTTCTGTATGTGCATTTACAATTGTTGCGGTATATGTAGTATCACTGACTGTAAATGTTGTATTGTCGTCAAGCAATTCAATCTTTCCAGCAAACTGTGCTAATGCAGAACTAGCAGCTGCCTGATCTGGCTTGCTGACATACACTTTATTTACATTAATACCATCAAATACTTCTGTACTTAATCCTAAGCCAGTATGATCACCATGTGAATGTGTAATCAAAATGGATAGCTTCTTAGCACCAACCATTTCTTTCACGATTGTTTTTGCATCGTTTACACCAGTGCCAGCTGGATTTCCTAAGTCTACCATTAATACTTCATCATCTCTTTCAACAAAGTAAATGGAAGATGGATTATTCATGTTACCAGCTTCATCATTTGCACCACCAGGCAGTGCTTGAATGCCTTCATCCATGTGATAGACATTCTCTTTGATTTTTTCAACTTTGTACTTTCCAACCTCAACGTAACCATCTTCATTGAGATCATCCCAAAAGTCTTTTGTTGCAGGTGCACCATCAGCAAGTGGTACAGCCTCTTCTTCTGCTTGTTCTACTTTCTCTTCTGTAGAACCTTCTTCTGTTACTTGTGTAACAGGTTCTGTATCTGCTGGATCTTCACCTTCAGCAAATACAGGTACTGCAGCACTAAGTGCCATAACAGTACTTGTCAGGGCTATGATACCCTTTTTCATCTTTCCCATTTTTTCATCTCTCCCTTTTTAGAGTAAAAAACAGCTGAAGAAATATAAGAATTATGATATTTCTTCTATGATCCGCACAATTGTGCTTCGAAATCGTAAGCAATACATATCGGAACATATATGTAAACGCTTTCTTTTAACTAAAATATATAGGAATATACAAACATAGTCGATGTTATAAAAGAACATGAGTTTCCCATTTGGAAACTCATGTAATGTTTTTGTTATATACAATAATAATTCTTATGATTTCAAAGCTTCTAAGATATTTGTATAAATACATTTATAGATATCTAGTTCTGTCTGATTTGTTTCTGTTTGAAGCAGATGAATATGCATAAAGTTTGGATGATCAATCCCTTCTTTTGAGATTAGAATGGCTTGTGTATTGAGTGTTTCAATGAAATGAATCAAATCAAATTCAAAAGATAGCTGCAGCATACTTTCATAGAAAGAACTTCCTCCCTCTATAAATAGGATTGCATCATCAACTGTTAATGTTTTTAACTCTTCAATGATTGTTCTATCATATGCATAGATGACAGTTTTTGCCATCACATTGTATTTCAATAAATGCCAGCAGAATTCTCTTGCGAGATATTCGTATTCAAGCTTTGAAAAGATGATGATTCTTTTTGCACATTGGATTTTATATTTGAGAAAGCGTAAATCATTAGCATTCATACATTTTTCATGATATCTGCGACATCTGCGAATCAACGTTTCTTCTTTCTTTTGAACATATAATTTATGACCTGCTTTTTCTCTATTGCATGCCTGCTGAAAGGATTCAAATGTACCTGTCTCTGTCATTGTTTTAAAGAATTTAGAAACAGTCCCTTTTGTAACATAGGAACCATGTGCAATCTTTTAAATGGATAGCGTAGAAATATTTTCATAGTTTACTAATAAATATTCCGCAATCTTTCCATTTGCGGATGAGAAAGAAGATTGTTGAACCATCTTCCATAAGTGTTCATAGACGGACATGTTTTGTATCTCCGTATGTTTTATAATATCGATATTTCATATATTGCAGAACTAAAGGGATACATGCATTTTCAATTTCTGTATCTCCTTTAAATGGCAGTTCTAAGTACTTTGTTAAATGAATCTGTTCCGGTACACTGTTTGGATTTCCAATTCCTACAATAGACACGTTATGTTCTTTAAACTTCATAATTTCATCATAATGTTCAATATAGACTCTTCCAGTAAATGAAATCATTAAAACAAGCGTGTCATTTTCTACTTCTCCAATTGAAGTATTGACTGGAGAAGAATGAATCAGTTTCCCCATCATCAGCATATCTTCCATGTAATGCAGACTTAACATCTCTGGATAGACTGCTCCAACAATAATCACTTTCTTTGCATCATAGATATACGTATTGATTTGATCAATGGTTTGTGTAAATCGAGTATCATCCATATCTGCATTGGATAATGCATGTATCGCATGAATGATTTGATCTGGATCTACATTATTGAAATGCACTTTCATCTGCAGTTTGCGAATATCAATGGTTTTAATTAAGGCAAGCTTTAAGTCAGAATAATTCTTATAGCCTAGCATCGAACAGAACATGCTTAATACACGACTAGAAACACCAGCATTCTCACAAACATCAGTACGAGATACATCACATATATGACTTATATTAGATAGTAAATAATATGCAATTGCATAGTCAGAAGTGTTCTTAAAAGAACTGCATACAATGAGTAAAAGTAAAGAAACAACAGTATTCATATAACCCCCTCAAAATTATGTTCACTGTTTTTGCTTCTCACATTATAGCATTGAAACAAAAAAAATATCCTACTCTTGCCTAAGCAAGAATAGGATACGTGTTAGTTCGGAATGTAACTTGTAGATTCTTGATCTGGGAGTGGATCTTCACTGATTGTTTCGCCATTTAACATTCTATTCACTAGATCTGTAGTAAATTGAACTTGTGATTCAAATGGTTGACATACATAAAGCATACGATTCATACCCATAGAAACTGTACCTGCCATTGTACCTGTACCACCTAAGTGATAACGGATATACTGCCATGGTTCAGCGACATCAGAGGAGCTCGTATATAAATTATACAAGTCATTGATATTTACATTTGTTAAGAAGTTTGCGGATAATGCAGCAAGTACACCAGCTTTATCACCAGCTGCAGCATTCTGCTGTACCTTTTCTAGAATTGCCTGCATAACGATTCCCTGGTGTTCATTTCTACCATAGTCACCATTTGCTAAGGAATATCTTTCTCTAGAATATGCGAGTGCTTCTTCACCATTCAAAGTGATAACCCCTGCTTCATAATGAAATTTTGCTGTTTCACTCTGTGCATCAAAAGTATATGGGTTATCAATTGTAACACCACCTAATGCATCAACTAATGCTTCAAAGTGTGTGAAGTTTGTACATAGGTAATCTGTTAAGTTGAGATTAAACTTACGGTTAATACCATCTAATGTATTACGGATACCCTGGTTACCTAAGTGTGTGAGCTTATCCATACCATCAGAGAGTCCTGGGTTTTCAATATAGTAGTCTCTAGGAATAGAAACGAGTAAGATCTGTCTGCATGTTGGGTTAACAACCATGATCATATCTACGTCTGTTCTGCCAACTGTTGTTAAGCCAGAAGCACGTGTATCGTTACCTGCAACGTATACCGCAAATGGCTGCTGACTAGAGACTGGTTCTGGTGTTTCCTGTACTTCTTCTTCACCAAACTTTAGGGATGATAATACAACTGTATCATTGTCAAAGTTTTTGAATGCTTTGATTGTTTTTAATGCAGATACAAATGCATCATTCAATACTAAGACTTCACCTTCACCATTGTAGAATGCTTTGATAGCATCATATACAGTATCTTTTGAAGTAACATTTGGTGTTGCTTCTAAGACTGCTTCAATCTGGGAGATTGCATTGTCTGTATTTGCTGAATCAAATTGAGACTGTGTAATAAATGTTTTATCTGCATAGTCTAAGATATTGTCTGAAGAAGTTGTATCTTCAAATAAGCTGGAATGATTACTTTTATACTCACTTGTTAAAGCATAGAAGTTCATTGTTGTCTGAGATTTCTTAGCTGGTTCCTGAAAGATATTCTTTTCCTTTTCTTCCATCTTTGGTACCGCAACACAGCCCAACACCATAACAATCGCTAATACTGCATTGAGGAGTGCTGTTGAGGAACTTGCCTTCTTGACTGTTAGGAATAATGCAATCAACAGTACGACTGCAGAAACAATCAAGAGTGGAAGCTTGAAGCTGGAAGCAATATCATACTTAGGAATGATTACGTTAGCGAGTACTGTGCAAACAAGTGCCACAACAAAGAGTAAAATACTTACACCTTTGAAGTTGACTTTCTTTTTCTTCTTTTCTTCAGTCATCATTTAGCCTTCTTCTTTTTATTCTTTTTGTTGTCTGGATCATAGTTACCATAGTATGATCCATATCCCTTGTAATAGTAAGAACTGTTTCTAGATACATCTACACGGTTGAGTACAATACCAAGTAGTGGCTGGTTTGTTACCTTTAAACGTTCAATGGTATCTCTGACAAGTGCCTTCTTTGTAAAGCCACTTCTTACAACTACAATATTGCCATCTGCAATCTTACCAATTGTTAATGCATCCGCAACTGTTCCAATTGGTGGTGTATCAATAATGACATAGTCAAATACATCTGCTACCTGATCTAATACTTCTTTAAAGTGTTCACTTTCCAGTAATGTTGATGGATTGCTAACTGAATTTGCAGAAGGAATCATATATGCATTTGGAATGTTAGTTTTATACATCACGTCCTGTACAGCACATTGACCAGAGAGTACGTGTGCAATGCCAAAGAATGCATCTGATGTTTGAATATCATAGATATCTTTGATTTCAGATAATCTTAAGTCACAGTCAACAAATAATACTTTCTTGCCTGTCTGTGCCATTGCTCTCCATAGACATAGAGCTAAGAATGACTTTCCTTCATTTGGAATCGAACTTGTAACAACGATCTTCTTAATATTTGCATCCGTAAATGAGAGATTGACTCTTAACTGGTTCACAGCTTCAGCAACATCGAATGGAAGTTCTGAGAAATTATTGATTGTTAATGATTTCATGTTTATCTTCCACCTTTCTTATCTCTTCTATGAGCCTTTAAGCCCTTGATCTTTCCTTCTGGAATGACTGCTAATGGCTGTACACCAAATGCCTTGTTAATATCTTCTGGTGTCTTGAATGTATCATCCATCAAGAACTTCGCAATGATATATGCGCAATATAATAATGCAAAACCTAAACCACCAATCGCTGTATTCTTTACAGTACTTGGAGAAGACTTCTTCTCTGGTACACGTGCATGTTCATATACACTTGGAGCATCACATTTCATGATTTCTGGTAAATAGATTTTTGTCTGATTACAGATTTCATTGGAAATGTCTGCAGCTAACTGTGGATCTGGATTTTCTACACTGACATTTAAGATACGTGTGTCTGTTGGGTTTGTGACAGTAATTGTCTTTAACAGATCCTCATATGTCGTATCTAACTGTAAGTTATTAATGACATCTTCTAATAGTGACTGGCTTGTAATCAACTGCTGGTAGTCTGATTTTAACTGTGAGCTGATCTGTAATGCAGATAAGTCTACAACGGAACCAGAACTACTGGATAAAATATACATGGAACTTGTCGCTGTATATTCTGGTGTGATTAATACTTTTGTATAGCCAAAAGCTACTGCAGCACCTAGCACTAGAAACAAGATGATTTTCACTAAATTTGCTTTTAGTAAATGAAAAATTTCTAATAAGTCAATTTCTTCTTCTGTATCTTCGTTTAATACTTCGATTTGTTGATTTTTATTCTTAACGCTTCCCATAATACCCTTTCATAAATTTTAGCTAAATAACCACCGAATAGCTTACATTATCAACCTATAATCACGGTATATATGCACGTAATGCACGTTATTTTTGAAACAAAAATGATTCATTTACATTTTATAAAATACACTCTAAAATAGTATATGTATGCTGAATATATTTAAATCAAACATCACTTATACATTGATGCACAAAGACATTCCTGTATTGAATGCAGACTATTCTACAAAGAACCATAAATTCTTAGAAATTCACGAAATGATTGATGCTAAACACTTGCCTGTTGGCTGTTCACCGAATGGCGAATTTTCTTTGCATGCATTGAACCATTGGTTTCGCTGGCGTGGTATTCCTGGATACCGTGTTGGACTTTTACAGCTGCAGAATCGTTTGCAGATTGATTCTCCAATGGAACTGTTAGACATGGAACATGCTTTGAGTGTTTCAGATACATACTGGCTGAAAGCAAATCATGAAAAGATTACGTGGGCACAGGTGAATTTCTACCAGCATTCCTATGATCAATCTGGATTTGGTAAAGCAATGTTTTCTTCATTGAATTCTGAGTTTTCTTCTTCTGTACTGCACACACCAAATAACTGTACGTGTGGGTATCATAGAAAAGCATGGTTTAAAAGAAATGGTACATTATATTTATTAAAAGGTGGTTCCCCTTTCTATCAGCAGGAACCAGTAAATGAATGGCTTGCATCTAGAATTGCACAGGAACTCGGTTTATATGCAATCCCTTATACAACAGAAACATATGAGAATAATATTGTTTCTGTCTGTCCAAATATGTGTAAAGGGAAAATGGATCTTGTGACTGCGGAATATGTGCTTTCTGATACTGGTGCACCTGAAGATGTATTTCAATATAGTCATTATGTTAAGACATTAGAAGCACATGGTGTTCCGAATGTCAGAAAAGCATTATCTGATCAATTCTTAATGGATTATCTGTTAATGAATACGGATCGTCATACACAGAATATGGGTATCTTAGTGGATGCAAATACGAATCAATGGGTTGGCATGGCACCAGTATTTGATACAGGTACTGGTCTTGGATGTTTAGTTGAAGATGATGAAATCTTAAATGAAAAACATGAGAAGAAATGTCAGTTATTTAATGCCAAACATTTTTCTCATGATACTTTATTGAAATTCATTGATTTTAAACAATATGACTTCTCTTCTTTACAGAAGATTCCTCAGGAATATGGTAATCAGTTAGTGAAGTATCAGCCATTAACAAATATCTCTGATAAGAGAATTGAAGATGCATATACACTTCTATATAAACAGATCTTAGATCTCAAACACGCAGCAAATTAAGTCAAATATGGCTTACTTTTTTCATGCATTGAGCAATTAGAATACCAATCATACATCCAAGTGTATTCATAAGAATGTCATCAATCTGAAAATACCCTCTTTGTGTGATCAGCTGTGTGATTTCTAGAGAGCAGGAAAATAACAATCCACTGCATCCTACAAGAATAGAATGGTTACTGATTAATAGAGATAACAGGAAACCATATGGAATTAACATAATGATATTCTCTATCACATATGCATGAGAGCGTATTGTATCTCCCCATGTTGAAAATAATACAAGATCCATCCCATCTCTGCTTCCACTTTCTCTGGATAGTAATGTTTGTATAATCACTACAACCAAATAGCAAAGAAAGATACTGATCAGGCGTAGTTGTTTCTTGTGATTCTTGAATAGAAATGATAAAAGCATGTACAACAATAAACCAATACAAATTCCGATTGGCAAGTATGAGATTGGTTCTAACATGTCTTGTACGATATAACTGAATAATTCTTTCATAACTAACAGTTATATAGTATAAGACTATGTGAAGAGAAATGCATTAGAGATAAAGAAATGTTAAGAATTTAGATAGTTAGCTGGTATATTAATAGAATGTTACTCAAACCAATCATTTGGAATAAGTGTATTAAATTCACTATTTTTGTCATGCCAATTTTCGCATATATTATCTTTAAATGATTTATCTTCCAAATTAGCATGATCGACTATAATAACTTGCAATTTTCCATCAAGCTCATTTGTTCGATCGTTGATAAATTTGTAAATATTAGATACTTCTTGCATATCTGTAGTATTTATATTACTTTCCGAAGGAAAATAAACTTGTGACGGCTGGTCTAAAAACAAAAAACATGGAACTGGTCGCTTGGCAGTAATAAAGAATTTATGTAACGCAAAATAAGAAATAAGATGTATTCCAACCCAATTAGACCCACTCCCTAATTGTTTAAGAGGTACAGACCTATCTACTTTGTCAACCATGACCGTAACCTTATTTAAATCCAGTCTATAAGGAAAATTACTGTTTTCAAGCTTTAATTGACTAGCCCAATTGGTCATATCATTTTGAATAATTGATAAAATTGAAAGTTTACGTTCATTCATAGAATTCTTTGAAAGTTTTTCGTCTATTTTATTTATTCTTTTTTCAAGTTCATTTATTTTATTTTTAGTTTTATCATCTTCATCATCTATTTTTACACTTTCAATCCACAAACTTATTCGCCCTATAACCTTAGCTCTACTAGCATTAATATCTTTCATTTTATTAAGCTCTTTATTTTGGTTATATAAGCCGTCTATCTCACTTTCCAAATCTTTTATTTTTGATTGATATTCACTTCGTTTTTTCTCTAAATTTGAAATATAAGAGTCAAGTTTGGGCTTTTCTCTAGATACATTTTTTATAGATTTATCTAAATTATCGATTGATTTTTTCATCATCTCAATACTTGGATTTGGAAATTTAAGATTGCCTGAGCAAAATGGGCATTTTCCGGGTTCGAAATTAAGTTTTTCAAACAAACCAATTGATTCTAAGCGATTGATTTGATGTTTAACTTCATTAGAATATCCTGAGGTGTTACCAATGAACTTCTTTGTATTACTAATATTCAAGGAAATATTATCAAGTTCATTTTTTAATTTATACCGCTCATCTTGTAAAGAAGTTAATCTATCCATTGTTCTATTTTCACTAATTTTACAAGGAATCCAGTTTAGTGTTTCCTTAAGAATGGAATACACCGCATCAAAGTTTTCGTAATTAACATTCTCTGTAGGCGCAATTAAACCTACTTCTTTTGCTTCACCAATTAACTCTATTGCTCTTTTAAAACCACTACCAAATAGAAATTGCTTTTCCTCAACTTTGCGCTTTTCAAGTATTAGATTCCGTTTTAAAATACTTCTCTCATTTTCTAGTGATAATGCTTCTTCATCTACTACTCCTAAAAAATATGGAATTGTATCTTTGATAGATTGTGTGATAAAAGATTCAGATTGTCGATGGAACAAATTGTTTCTTGCTGCAATCTCATCTTGCCCTTGAAAACAATAATATAGAGCATGTCTTATATTTGCTGAAAGAGGTTTTCTACTTTGCCCTTCGACTGGTATATTTTTATTTTCCAAAATTCCAATTCGACGACTCAAAGATTCTTCAATTCCAGATACATTGGTATTTGAAACAAAGTTACATTTTTCTGGTGATTCAATATTTTCACCAATTTCAATATAACAGTAATACGAAGTCTGATTACCCTTCTCTGGATTTTTTCGTGCAACAAAGACACGTTCATTTTCAAATTGCAATAGTAATCCATACCAATCAACATATTCACGGACAACTCCCTCAGCAATATTACAAGAATCACCACCTAAACAGTACTCAATAATATCGCCTATAACTGACTTTCCAGATTTAGAGTTGCCAGTAATTATATTCACTTTACCTAAAGAAAATGATAATCGTCTAACTTTCTTGTTATATCCATAAAGAACAACTTCACGTATTTGCATCATGGTCTTACCCCCAATTCAATGTATATTGATTTAACTGGCCCTGCAGTTGCGAACCATTTACCAACATGCTCACTTTTTCTTATACATTCCAAAATTTCATCATCATCAGATTTGATTTTTCCCATTTTTTTTGATTCGTTTACAATTTCTAATTCACCACTACTTGTTAGAATAACTTTTCCTGTTTGAAGAAGAAATTCTAGAGATTCATTTGTTATTTGGACAAGATTTTTAGTTCTTTGAGCATAATCTGTCAATAGATGTGAGTTATCCTGTATCCAATTATGAAATTTAATTTTTGAATTAATATTTATTCTTGTTTTTTTATGTAATACAAGCGGTAAAATTAAATAAATTAATGGAAATGGAAAAGATTTATTTGTTTTTACATTATATGCATTTATTGATGAATATAATATTCTTCCACAAAAAGCAGGATTAAGAAGATATGCAATTTCATGAGTTCTTTCATTCCATGCTTTCATATTTTTTTCTCCACCTCATCAAGTAAATATTTTAAACGTTCTTTAAAATCAACATGCCAACCTACTCTTAGCTGATTTGCTAATATATGATAACTGCCTCTCATCACAAAAGCTTCATCACATTTCGATCGTATGCGTATATCTTTGTTTTCAATTTGTTTTAAAAGTTTACGTCCTTCTCGAATTTTATCATTATCAGATGATTCTGAATTTTCATCTAAATCTTCTTGCATATTCGTGAAGGCATGATTCCATTCATCAATCAAACGTTCTTCATACTTTTCTAATTCATTAACATAAAGTAAATCATCTCTTACCCAATTTGCTCTTTGTTTAAACGCTCTATAATAATCGCTAAGTGAATTTTTCATACGGTTGCTACTTGCACATATTAGCTCAAGTTGTTTATAAAAAATTTTGTCACTATTACATAAATCTTTCATTTCTAAACCATCAATATCAAATACATCAATTGGTAAATTGTCATTTGAATATTCTTGACTCATCGACACAATATAAGATCTGACTTGAGATTGTGTGAAATATACAGGCTTTTCTGAGCAAAGAGCATCGATCATGTTTTTTTGCCACCATCCAAACAATCGTTCAAAAATTTTATTTTCAAATTTAGGCAAACACGAATATTTAATTTTATTGATGATTTTTCCTTCAATATTATTAATATGAGGTTCTTTATCTATAATGTAAATATTATCAATTAATTTCTTTTTTACATCTATATCCGTTTCTTTAAATCGTTGATAGTATTTTTTATGCATTTCATTTTTTGAGGTGGTGCAAATTTCTTGTAAGATTTGAAAAGCTTTATCTGTATTTCGCTGTGAATTATTTTTCAAGTAAAATGCTGCAGAATTATCAGGAGCTTGAGCTGTTGTTATAATATAAAAATTTGTATCTTCTAATAAATCTAAAGATTGTGTAACCGTTTCAATCCATACATTTAATGTTCTCCACAAATCAGTACTTGAATTTGTCAAATCACCCGATTTGCATTTATGATGTTTTAACTGAATTAGCTTACTTGGGTTATCATTTTCACTAAATGCGATATCATCAAATTTTTCAATGCTTATTTGTAAATTAGGGTCATCACTTTCCAGTAATAAATATAAAGCATATATAATTTGATATAAATAACCTAACAATTGTTCAGACGCTTGATGATTTGGCATAATTCAACCTCCATATATAAAAAATATATTTTAGATCAAAATAAAAATACAGTGCTAAGACCTATAAATATATTTTATAATATTTATTCAATATTTTAGAAAATTTTTTCCCTGTAAAATTATTTTTCTCCATACGCTGAAATTAACAAGTTTCATAAAAAGAAGCACCTCTTGATACTGCTAACCATGAAAATATTGAATCATATTTTCATAGATGCCTACACTGTAGATCTGTACACTTTATAAAGAATAGCTTAAAACTAAAACACAGAAACAATATACACCATCATCTGTAAATGAATTTTATGCAAAGTTAAAGAATCTGTTTAGATAGAAATATGGAATAGTACAAAAGCATCTTTAGGAATAACGTCAATCTTCCGTTAGTATTATGATAAAGCATATCATTCAATTAAGAATGTTCTGTATCAATTGATTCTTTGTTATTCATATATTCATTGATTTTTTTAATGTCATGTTCATGTCTGTTACGATTTGTACATTGATCATTTTTGTTATAATCATCTATTATCGAATGAATTTCATCTAAATTATATTCATCTAAATGATTAATAAAAAATGTCATAAATTTATCAGCTTTATTAAACCCACTAAAAATGGGAATTGTCTGAAACATAATTTTAGTATAGTCAAATAAATTGAAATCTTCACATTCACTTATTGAATTATATATGTCATCAATTAATTCTGTTTTATGTAATTCATCTGTAATTTTAAAATAATAATATCCCGTTTCTTTTGAACGTGGATAAAGTGATCTATAATATTTTAAATTTTTGGGATTGCTTAGAATGTGTTCACTCACTTTTTTGAAAACATCTTCATTTTTGAATAATAATTCCATTAATGTTGAATAATTCAAAACAAGTTTTGATAACATTATAATTCTTTCTTGTGAAACTTCTAAAGTAGTAACTGTAATTTTTTGAAATTGTTCGCCAATTGAATTATCAAAAAGTAGTGCTGTCATCCCATGATTTATAAGATAATTGGTTATTAAAAATGTAAATATATATAATCCATTCAGATTTTTTAAAGCGTCTTTATCTTCACTTATAAAAAGCAATCGTATAAAAGTTTTGTATGTTTTTTTCAATGAATCCGAGGTCATTCTACATAAATACTTATTTTCAATACTATTTCTAATTGAATCATCTATTGGTTCATTATATTCGTCTAATGATAAATTTGTGTATATCCTTGAATATCTTTCTATATCATTCTGCGCCACCGAAAACAGATCCATAATAAATGGTGGTTTAACAGACAGAATATTATCAAACATTGAACAAATCAGCATTCTTGCTTGATAATCATTAGGAACAAATAATGAATTATCATTAACCTTTAAATGTGCACATTTATTTCGAATAATTTGCAGATAATTAATGTCCTCAATAAATCTATTAAAATATAATTGACAATTATCCATATAGAATTTTATTATTTCTTTTTCTACCTTCGAATACTTTTCTTCATCTTCAATCATTTTATTGATACTTTTTAATTTTTCTTTTGCCTTAGTATCTCCCTCATTCGCCATAGATTGTAGTTTCAAAAATAAATCATATATTACAAATGAATATAATAAAACAATCGTTGCTCGATAGTTCTGACTATAATACGATTGCAGTATCTCTTTAAAATAGTCACGTAATTCATCATTTTCAAAAATTTGTAAATCTTTTTCATCAATCAACATATCAATACCTCTAAAAGTAAAATTTAATTACAAAAACAATCTTGCTTGTATAAATTATACTCTTATTACACTTAAATATATTCAATGGACTTCTCCACTATTTCAACTATAATTCAATATTCACAAGAATCTGTTGTTTCTACTTCTAATATAACTTTCAAGAAATGTAACGTTGTTGTGTGATTTTTAAGAATGATATATTTTTCTGCCATACCTTCCTCTTCCTTTTTTTGATATAAATTGAAGACATTTACATTTCAATAACCAATCAAATTTCATTTAAATTCTTTCACATCCTTCACTTCCCTTGTCCATTTACTCCAGCTGGTAAATGGTTTCGTAACTAGTCTAATGATCGCATAGAATGGAATGAAGAATGGATATGCATCTAAGAATTTATTATGTTCTCTAAACCAGGAAACACTTGGAAATAATCTTTGAAATATATATTTAGCTTTTGCATGCCTGCTGCCTTCTAACTCTAACTTATGAATACGATTCTGTATTCTTTGTCTAGCAGTACCGTAGGTACCACTAGAGAAGTAATATTCAATATATTCATTTTCTTTTTGTGTTAGAAAAGAAAAGTCTTGTACTGGCTGATCAAATAGCTTATATGCAATTGTTCTAGCTTTTTCTTCATATTCCTGTATGCCTAGTAATGTACATTGTTCATGAATATAGTTTCTCTCTAATTGATCTTTACAGTGTTCATTGAGCACATATAGATCAATTAATGTACGAATCCCTGTACCACTGAATATGAAATGTTTATATGCATGTGCAACGATATATACATATGCATCATTCATCATGAAGGAAAAACCAATATTACAGACATTAGAGAACTTTGTTTCCTTCATTCTTGCTTTTTTGGTATTCTTCCATTGATTCTATTGATTGTTTATATGTATCCTTTTCTTTTGTAAACACTTTGATGATTATTAAACTATGCAAATGTTCCTGTAAAAATATACAAACAGATCAACAACGGTCTTAATAGAATTGTTTTTGATAATGGATTCGCATATATGAGAAATAATCCGTGCCTTGCTTTCCATATATTGAAGTGTAGAAATTTCGTTATATTGATTCATTTCATTCGCCTCAATGCTTTTTCAATTTTGGTTAATATAGTTTAGCCATATACATCAGTGCTTCCTCTTTTCCAATGCCAACCCAATTAATCGATCCGCCTGATCTGCCATGAACAGCGGGATATTTAGCACATCATCGTCCAGTTTCAGATTGTCCAATGAGAAACGGATGCGAAGCTTGACCTTATCAGGGAACAGTTCCTTGAACTTCTTCATACTCTTGCTGGTTGTGTTGGCTTCGGATTTGACCTCCACGGGGAAGATGCCGTTCTCCCGCTGAATGAGGAAATCTACCTCGTAAGGTGGGTTGTTCTGGCTCCAATAACGGGGCACGACTTCAAACTGAGTAATTAAAGTCTGCAACACAAAGTTTTCGGTTAATGCGCCTTTAAATTCAGTAAATAGGCGGTTCCCTTCACCAAAGGCAGTGGGGGCCAACTGTGCCAAACGGCGAAGCAGTCCAACATCTACCAAATAAATCTTGAAAGCAGACAAGTCATCGTAAGCCGCAATCGGCAAGCCAGGAGCTGAGCTGCGATAAATTTTATGCACCAAACGTGCATCCACCAACCATTGCAAAGCATCCTCGTACTCACGGGCTCGTGCACCTTCCTTGACCGCCTTATAGATAAACTTCTTGTTCTCTCTTGACAGTTGAGAAGGAACAGACTTCCAAATCATTGAGATTTTTGGGAACTCGCTGAGATTAGGATGCTTGGCAAAATCACGTTCATAGGCTCCTATGATTCCGGACAATGCATCCTGCATGGCAGAAACATCCCGTGCCTTCGTCCACATCAATACCGACTCGGGCATACCACCGGTGACATAGTACATCTTCAGCTTCTCATACAGCGGATTAAAGAATGCGTCAGGGATAGGTTCAAGGGTATCCACCTGTTCCAGATACTGCGCCAGATTTTCATCACCGTTGGCAAGTAGAAACTCAGTGAAGGTCATTGGGTCAATCTGCATGAAGTTGACCTTGCCTACTGGAAAAGAGGAAGGCTTCGCCAAGGCGATACCTAACAGAGAACCGGCGCAGGCAACATGGTACTGCGGTGCGTTCTCGCAAAAATATTTCATGGAGTTAATGACTTTCGGGCAGTCCTGTACCTCGTCAAAGATGATGAGGGTCTTTTCTGGCAATATCTTTTGACCGCTTGCCAGCATAAGGTTTTGTAGAATCCGGTCCACATCCTTGGTTGTTTCAAAAAATTGTTTATATTCTTCATTTTCGTCGAAGTTAAAGTAGGCTGTATTTTCATAACAGCGTCTGCCGAACTCTTTTAGAACCCAAGTCTTCCCCATCTGACGTACGCCCTTCAAGATTAAAGGCTTTCGGTATGGAGAATTCTTCCAATCCAACAACTTTTTTAAGATAAATCGTTCCATAGAATCACTCCTCACATTTTTATTGGTGTTTTATTCTTTATAATCACACTTTTATTATATGTGAAATTCATTAAAAAATACAGTGAAATCACATAATTATTTGGATTTAATGGATGCTAATCACACTTTTATGCGAATTTATAAGAAAACATGTTGCATTATAAGCAGACCGGAGCCTGTCTCAAACAAAACCTAAAGCAAAAAGCAAAAAATAGTTTACTATTTAGTATGAAATCAAAAGAAGCACCATCTCTAGCAAGGCTCGTTATCCTTACAAAAGATGGTGCTTTAAAAATATAAATTCAAGAAATAGAACAAATGAAAAGATCATCTTTATTCCTGGTTTTATTGTTTTATGTAGAGATTACCAACGATCATCAGTACTTAACTTAATGACATTGAATCTATGTCGCTGAATATTAGATTCAGTTAAAGCCAAAACGTTCCTCTCAGCTCCTCGATCTCATCATACGGAAAACACTCGGCAGTACCCTCGTTTTCTTCCAGATACTTGACGATCTTTCTTGCCAGTTCAATTCCTTTCCGACTATGTCTATCACCACCGTTTGCTTTCTGAACGCTCTCTTCTACTTTTCTTACCATCCAAACTTGGTCATAGATTTCCAGCTGTGTAATTATTTTTCTTACGCCAGAATAATAGGCAGATTCATTACTTTCAGCAGGATAGCCAAGTAAGGCGTAAAGAGCATAAAGACGACACATGATGCCATCAGCATTCAAATCCATTGGTACGTAGATTCTCACATTATCATCTGGCAAAATACCACCCTCAGACTTTTTCTTTCCGGTAACCGCTTTCTCTATGTCATCTTTTGTTTCATATGTTAATGCACCTGTCAATGACAGGTCATTAACATAGAGTACTTCTTCCGGGATTGGTCGGATATCTAATTTATGGTGCATCATACTCCTCCTGCAGTTATTTTTTCTAATTTAAATGTTTTAAAACGCTCTTTTTAAAGATTTAGTTGATATTTGCAAAAATGCCATAGTGATACTCTTTTCGTCCACATATACTACACATTTTAGAATATTCGTAGCGTTCTTGGAAATTCTGTAGCAAATTTGTAGCCACTGGTTACAACACATTCTCCGATGCTGATTTACCTCAAACCCACTCGGTACTACAACATTCAAATAATACACGAAAGTTTGCAATATGGAATAATACATCTATGACAGCGGCTACATTTCAGCATAGGTTTTCCGCTGTTTACATTTCCACCTTTGATAAATCCGGGATAAACTGCACCACACTTTGGAAAAGCCTTGATGCAGTAGTTTCTAAATTCTTTCTTTGCATTTATCAAATAGATTAGTTGTCTATCTATTTTATCCTTTACATATTGATCTAGATTGTTGTAAAAGTTAACGAATTCTGTATCTTTCATAATGACATCTCCTTGAATGTGATGACATTATTGTGCGGCCAATCTATTATTGCTGTCCATATATTCGTATAGTATTAAAATATGTTCACCATTTTGCTAATATAGACAAATTAAATTCCCATTTCTGTGCTGCAGTGTCATTGAACTTGTATGTCTGTATATTTTGACCATCACTTACAATTCCTCCACACAGATCAATGACATAATTCTCATTCAACGCAGATACAATGGTTCCATTTTCCTTTACTATCCATTTTTGTGTAGTGCCATTTTTAAAATCTTTCTGACATACATTGCTTCCTTCAGCTGTTATTGTTTTACCAGACTGTGCATTTGTAAATATTACATATCCTTTTTCATCATGACTGATTTTCCATATCTGTGAATCTGAATTGTTTCCATACTTCAATTCTACATTTTCTTTATATGTTGTATTTTCTCCACAACCAGCCAGTACATAATCCGGATTCAGACTTGATAAAAGCAAATAGTTTCCATCAGTTACTACATCTCTATTTTTATCTGCAAGTTTATCTCTTTCTGAAGCTTCTATAAATTCCCATTTCTGTGCTGCGGTGTCATTGAACTTGTATGTCTGTATATTTTGACCATCACTTACAATTCCTCCACACAGATCAATGACATAATTCTCATTCAACGCAGATACAATGGTTCCATTTTCCTTTACTATCCATTTTTGTGTAGTGCCATTTTTAAAATCTTTCTGACATACATTGCTTCCTTCAGCTGTTATTGTTTTACCAGACTGTGCATTTGTAAATATTACATATCCTTTTTCATCATGACTGATTTTCCATATCTGTGAATCTGAATTGTTTCCATACTTCAATTCTACATTTTCTTTATATGTTGTATTTTCTCCACAACCAGCCAGTACATAATCCGGATTCAGACTTGATAAAAGCAAATAGTTTCCATCAGTTACTACATTTCTATTTTCATCTGCAAGTTTATCTCTTTCTGAAGCTTCTATAAATTCCCATTTCTGTGCTGCGGTGTCATTGAACTTGTATGTCTGTATATTTTGACCATCACTTACAATTCCTCCACACAGATCAATGACATAATTCTCATTCAACGCAGATACAATGGTTCCATTTTCCTTTACTATCCATTTTTGTGTAGTGCCATTTTTAAAATCTTTCTGACATACATTGCTTCCTTCAGCTGTTATTGTTTTACCAGACTGTGCATTTGTAAATATTACATATCCTTTTTCATCATGACTGATTTTCCATATCTGTGAATCTGAATTGTTTCCATACTTCAATTCTACATTTTCTTTATATGTTGTATTTTCTCCACAACCAGCCAGTACATAATCCGGATTCAGACTTGATAAAAGCAAATAGTTTCCATCAGTTACTACATTTCTATTTTCATCTGCAAGTTTATCTCTTTCTGAAGCTTCTATAAATTCCCATTTCTGTGCTGCAGTGTCATTGAACTTGTATGTCTGTATATTTTGACCATCACTTACAATTCCTCCACACAGATCAATGACATAATTCTCATTCAACGCAGATACAATGGTTCCATTTTCCTTTACTATCCATTTTTGTGTAGTGCCATTTTTAAAATCTTTCTGACATACATTGCTTCCTTCAGCTGTTATTGTTTTACCAGACTGTGCATTTGTAAATATTACATATCCTTTTTCATCATGACTGATTTTCCATATCTGTGAATCTGAATTGTTTCCATACTTCAATTCTACATTTTCTTTATATGTTGTATTTTCTCCACAACCAGCCAGTACATAATCCGGATTCAGACTTGATAAAAGCAAATAGTTTCCATCAGTTACTACATCTCTATTTTTATCTGCAAGTTTATCTCTTTCTGAAATATTATCTTTTTTTGTGTAAGTTACTTGAAAACTAAATGTTTTTGAATCTCCAAATGATATCAAAAGAACAGTATTTTGTTCAGTATCCCAAATTTTTTGACTCGATTCATATGCAATTATTCCATTTTGAATGCCAGAGATACTGGGTGGATACGAAGCATTCTCCGCTGCAATTGTAAATTCTGTTTTGTTTGCATTTAGATTTTCTTGAATTCTATTCCTATAGTTTTCTGACCATGTAAAAGCATCACCATTTTTAACAAAGTAGTTGTCTTTTAAACTTGTAGATCTCGTATTATAATCAACAGCACTATAAATATTTGCATGACCAGGATGGGCTAGTGCCATGAGTTCATCTGTTAATCCAAAATATAAATGTCTTTGATCAAAGTTATACCAATGATCATCTGTATCATCCCATGTGCAATCAACTTGATACCATTCACCATCAAGTTTAACAGCATTCCATGTATGACCATCATATGTATCTCTTGTTTCTGAATTTTCTATACCTGCAGCAGATAACAACTTTGAATATGCACTTTCATATGCTTGGCATGTTCCTAGCCCTCTAGTTAATGCACTTTCTGAACTAGACCATTTCAAACTATTATCATATTCCAATTGATCAAGAAGCCAATCATGTAACCATAATGCTTTTTCATATTCAGAACCATTTGTTTCTTGATTACATTGAATAACAGCTAAGTTCACAATTGAATTAATACTTGGATAATTAGGATCAGATACTTGCAAGTATATACTAACACGCAAGTAATAAACTCCACTTTCTTTATCCATTATGTAAAATCTAAAATTATAAGTTCCTGATGCAGTCATTGTAAATGTATAATCATGAGATTCACATGCACTTGTGTAATTCATCCATTCACCGCGACTTGGGTCAGCTACAGATTCATATGAATATTCATTAGGATTTGTATAACTTGGTGTATCCATTCGAAATAAATAATTACCACTTCCACCAGAACCTGATACGTGAAATGTTGTAGGTTGTCCAACTATTGGTTCATTCCATTCAACATTTAACGTTACATTGTTAGAAGTTGCACTTTCATTAAATGAATACGCACTGGTAGTTTGTTCAGCAGGATAATCATATGAAGACAAATCTTCTATTACATTCTCATCAGTTTCATATATTGATTGTGTATCATTAGAGTTTTCATATTCTTCATTTGAATTGGAAGTGATTTTTGATGTATTATCATTTGTTTCTTCTGCATAGCAAATACTAACAGTATTTATGCTCATGAATAAGCTTAATAGTACGGCTGATACTTTGTGAGTTTTCATAATCATTCCCCTATAGTTATTATTTAGTTTGTTTTTAATAGCAAAATAATACACTATTTATCATATAAAATGCAAAAAAACTTAACTAGTTAGTAATTTTGCATGAAACAAATCGAGATTATAAAGTTCGATTTTTATGATGTGCCCGACATGGCACTAAATCAGTCAGAGATAAACTGACCAAAGGTCTTTATCGTCAAGTGTAGTAAACCGCAAGCTGTTATCCGTGAGGATATGAGTGAAGGAAGTTGTGTAGCGATTTTTTCAAGCATACGCATAGAAACTTAATCTAAGGTTAAATGATGGGGAAGATTGTTCAACAAACTAAAGCCCAAAAGGTAAATGTGAAGTCAAAACAGTAAATCTAGACGTTGTGATAACAACAGAATTAGTAAACCTGAAATATTCATAACGCCAAAATTAGAGGCACATTAATACCAGTATGGATTACTGATATGGAAAACCATGCTGATTTTCTTAATTGTGGTGTTATGCACATGATGAAAACAGCATTTGCATCCACAGGTGCCTGGTTGAAAGACGGGAGTGACTAATCAAATCTGCAATACTGTATTTAGATAACCATTGAATGTTTCCTTGGCTTTGTATGCACTGGAAAAAGGTAATGCTACTTGTCTAGCATGATTAATTACCTTTACCGCAATTTTCTGATAACGGATTCTATATGTATTCATCATTATCTTCTGATCTTCTCCCTGTAGTACTGTCATTTGATAGATGTGAAACAGGTTGTAGCAGAAAGCACTGATCAAAAACTCAAACTCATTCTTATTGAATTCACTGTGAGATAGATTTCCTGCATGAAAATCATTCTTCAGTTCTTTATTGAAGTTCTCGGATGCGCCACGGGCTTCATAGAAATTCATTACTTCTTTTGGAGAAAGGTCTGTGTTGTTTGTGACAACGCAGTATACGCATGGTAACAGGTTCATCTGACCGTTTTTGTCATAACACCAATATGCTTTATATGCGACTCTTCTGCTTTTCTTGCCACTGATTCCATACTGGATTTCTCCATAAAACGGATGCTCATAGGTATAGGAGTATTCCTTGATTTTCTTTATATTTATGACATCATCCGTTACAGTATTAATCAATGAAGAAAAATTCTTGGCACGGATATAGTACGATATGCTATTTTCTTCTAGATAATTCATCAGCTTTGTGTCATAGAAAGCACTGTCACCTCTGAAGCGGATATTTCCGTTATTATCAAGAAAAGAAAGAACATTCTTCAATTCATCAATGACTCCATTAGAGAAGTAAGCTGATCCTGTACGTAAACGAACAGAAAGAAACAACTTAGATCTGGATTCATTGATACAGATCGGATGATAACCAACTTCTGCATAGTGATGAATAAATGCAGCACCTTCCTGATTCCCGTTAGTTACAATCAGAGTTGAATCTGCATCCAGAATCGGATCAACGATATTCTTATTCACGAACTGACAAGCCTGTTTTGTAATTGTTTCTTTGAAACAAGCATCCGTCGCATAGGAAATTCGATCAAAAAGTCTGGAAACAGAGGATTGAGAACAGGCTAATACATACTGACTGAGCAGAGAATCCTGTAATAATACTTTCTGATCAGACTGACAATGATAACCAAGAAGATTCCGGTAGATGAGTTGATGCAGAATGGAAAGATTGGAATGGATAGCATATCTTCGATGATCACGAAAAGGAATATCCGAAAGAAGATTATCAAGCATTAATTTTCTGATAAATTCCATCAAAAGGATGGCACCGCCATCGCTGGATAGATTCCCACCGTTGAAATCAATCTTGTCAAAAACGTGTTTGTTAGGTAGCATAATAAATGGTTCCTTTCTTTTGGATTAGACACCTAAATTATAAAGGAACCTTTTCTTATGGAACAGTCCAAAGAATACTGAAAATCATGTGAAAAACACTTCACCTGATAGGTGAAGTGAAATACATTCAAAATCTTGATAACTATGCGGATATTACGTTTTTTTTGTATCTTTATGAATTATTCAGGGTAAATTATCTCAAGACACCTTGTAGGCTATAAATCCAATTTTTTTAAATCAGTGATGGTAATTTCGTTTGATAAAAAGTTAACTACAATGAGTAGGCTGAAACTATAGTTGCAGATTTTGACCATTTAAATGTACCGGATTCCAGTCGCTTATATAAAAGCCAGAAACCAGTTCCGTCATAGTACAGACACTTCAGCTTATTGTGATTCCTGTTACAGAAGATATAGAGACTGTTACTGGCCATTGGGTCCATGTTGAATTCACTGCTTACTAAAGCTGCATAGCCATCGATTCCTTTCCGAAGGTCACATGGTTCTACTTGTATATAGATGTGATTGATTTTTTCAAACAGATTCATAGTTCTGAACAGATTCTTATGATTCTTTTTAAAATTTCATCATCAATCGAAGCATCAATGGCAATAGATACACCATTGATAGAAAACGTCTCTTCTTTGCTTTCTGGTACAATAAAAGCAGGATTTAATATATACCAAGAAAAGATGAATCCATTTTTGAATCATGACAACCATAGATCAGCAGTCTGTTTCTGGTTATGATTTCTGACTGATATTGTTCATTGAACAGCATTCTTTTAATGAAGATTGCTTTTTATCATATCCATCAATAATTGGTTTCCATTTTGTCTAATGTACTTTGTCTGATCATAAAATATCTCCCTGGATATGATTATCCAAGGCTGGAGATATTTTTGTAGACGGTATTTATTTGACGGTTACTTACTATCAACTAAATCATAAAAAAGCGTAAAAAAAAAGCACATAGAATGACATTTCTGTCACCATATGTACTTCCTGTCGCTTAACTTAAGTTGTTAGAGGTGTTGTAATTCATTTAATTCCTCATGCTATTTGAAAATCAATTTCTTGACAACTCACCCAATTTTGGAGCACCTAGAAAATCTCGATTTGTTTCATGCGCAATTACTATCAATATACTTTCTTGAAATGTTTGACCACAACATTTAGAATATAACTGAATTCTTTATTTTTTGTTAAATAAGATAAACCTGCATAGCTTAAAACACCAACAAGAATTTGAATAACTACTTTAACATAAATGTTGAATTCTAATTTTCCAATAAAGAAAAGAATAATAGCCATTATTAGGGAAAGTGTGAATGCAGTAAAGCAATCTGATAGTTCTTCAAACACACTATAGTTTATAATTTTTTTATTAATGATTGTATTAATAGTTAAATCTAGTAAAGTATTCGCCGGAACCGTAAGAGCAATAGCAAATACTCCATAATTCATTGCTACAACCGTTGAGATTATAAAAAAAATCTTTTTTATTATTTCAGATTTCAGCATTAAATCGCTTCTTCCAACAGCTTTGATTGATTGCAGAGCAATTGTTGCCGGAACCGATATAATAGTTTCCACGCACATCACATAGACATACGGAAGCATGGGCAACCATTTTTCAGTAAAAAGAACTTCTACAATAGTTTTTCCTGCTGCCATAAGTCCTAACGAAATAGGAAATACGATATAAGCCATGATTCGCACACTTTTTCTGGTTATTTTTTTAACTGTCACCATATTGTCGTTAACAGCAGCTATACCAGGAAATAAGACGCTGATTAATGTTGTGTAAATATTAGTTCTAAACAGCTGAGGTAACTGCTTACCTTTTGTATAATAAGCAAGATTTGCAGAGCTATACTTCGCACCAATAATAAAATCACCTAAATTGTTACATAATGTGCCAAGCAGATCTGTCATCATTACTTTCCAACTATACTTGATAAGTGGAATGGCAGCCTTGATTGAAAACATGTTTTTAGGCATCCACTTCACAGTTGCCCATAGCATCAATGTATCTATAACAGTATTGGTTAAGTATTGTCCAATTAAAGCCCATACCCCCATTCCTTTTATGGCCATTGCAATGCCAACTAGTGCCGATAAAATCGTTCCTGTGATTGTTGCAAAAAAGAACTTCTTAAATTGCATCTTTTTGGAAATATAAGCAACCTGAATTACCTGAAACGCTGAAACAGGAAGTCTTAATGCAAAAACTCTAATTGCACTTTTTAGTATTGGCATACCATAGGCTTGTGCGATAAAAGGTGCTATTCCAAAAAGCATCAGATACAAAACAAGACTCAACCCTAAATTTAGATAAAAAATTGTCGAGAAATCAAGCTCATCCGCATCTCGTTTTTGAATTAGCGAAGTGTTCAATCCGCTACTCAGAAAAACATCTGCAATAGAAATAAAAATATTAATTATAGCGACAGCACCATAATCTTCTGGCATCAAAATACGAGCCAAAACCATAGATACTACAAACGAAACACCTTGTGCAGCAAAACGTTCTGCAAATTTCCATATCATGCCAGAGGTCATCTGACTTTTTAATTTTTGATCATTCACTTTTTTTCTCCTACTTTCATATCAAATTAATCAGTTCTCTGTATTCCGATTTTTGGAAACCTACAGCTATACTCTTTTTTTATTTTCAGAAATTTTCTTGGCGACTGACAGACATGATAGACTTCTCTTTGGAGAGTCTTCTCGAAGTTTGTTTATATAGTTTTGAGCAACCTCAAAAGCCCAAAAGTAAATTTTTTACCTCTTCAACGAAAATCTCATCACCATCGCTAAATTTAACATATTATGGATAATGCGTTCTTCTTTTTTCAATCGAAGGAATCTCCATGTATTTAGAAACGAACAATTGGTCAAAGACTTCTTATATTCCTTTGACGAAATGTATTTTTCCCTCAAAATTAAAGTATGATTCCGTCACCGTATCATTCTTTTACATGTTTTGTCTTTCAGAGAGAATACTCCCACATAATTTTATAAAAATATATATTTTTAGTTCTTATCCTTAAAATGATTTATGTCAAGTACTTTTCATATTTACAGTTACCAAAAATTTTCACTTACAAAATCTTTAACTGAATGTTCACTTCCAGCTATTTTTCGCATACTCATGTTTTCTAAACGACAGTACATTTTCTTCAATACATCAATCTTCTTAGAATGTCCATTGAATCATTCAATGGAAAAATATCTATAAAAATTGGATTGTTGTTTACACCTATTTCTTTAAATATCGTTTCTTTTTATAGGGAACAATGTAATGAACCTATCATAGCTCTCTTGGTATAAAACAATATCGAGATCATCATCACAAGGAGTAACCCATGTCTTACAGCTCCTAAAAAAATTACAAAACACATCAGCATTATCAGTTACTGAAAGCAATTCGCATGTAGTTTTTTTAAAAATCCAACATTTTCTCCTGAATATCATTAAATGGTTGCTCGTATCGCAAGTTTAAGCTTTATCAAAAACTTATAGGCAGAACAATCCACACTAGTATTTTCCATTTCATGCAAATAAAAATACTCTTCATCATGTGGATTGATTTCAAAATAAACATCACCCTTGGCTTTCTTCATTCCATATTCCTTAAAGGACTTCGTAAAATAGTGATTCAGCTGCATTGAATGAGTATTTTCTTTTGCACAGTTGTAATTTTCAAAGCACACTTTATCCTGAACATTCACTGGTGGAATATTCAAACCTCTATAATTTGCCCAAAATAAATGGTGTAAACAATTGTTTTCTTTAAAAGTTCCATCAAAATCAAAATTTGTATTGTAGAAGCATTTGCCAACTGAATAATATTTTGACCACGAAACTGTAAATTTTTCTGTAACTAATGTATTTAAGTCACGTTCAAGTAGCCCTGATGTTCCAAACATTTTCCAGTACAATTTTACGGCTCCTCTGTTTTTCTCAAATGGCTGAAGAATTTCATATATACTATTTTTTTCGATTGGGACGATAAACTCATCAATGTCAATGAAACCAAGCCACTGAGTTCGTTTACTATACTTTAAAATGCAATCATTATAACATTCCATTTGTGCTTGATTCTTCGGCCATTGAGCCAAGGTTACAAGACCTTTTTTTACATATGGTTCAACAATTTCTTCATAGTCATCCTCTGAATTATTATTATACAAAAAGAAATGGTCAACCCCCACAATATGGTTAAATTCAATCCACTCTTTCAAATACGGCGCTTCATTCTTAAAAATAGCGCACACTGCAACTTTAAATTCCTTATTAGTGCTTTCAACATGAATCATATTCATTCTGCACTTATAATAAAATGCTTTAACTGAATTTAGAACATATTTGACGTATTCCTTAGGTTTATTGAATTCCGTCTTGTCAAGTATAAAATACTTGGTGCTAATTTTTTTCATAGCTACACTTCCTTTTCTTCAACTACACATCTTTTAAGCGTTTTTTGATTTTTTTCAAAATTTTATTTTTGAAAAGAACATATGGAACATTACATAAAATAGCGGGGTAGCTATAATTTATCTTGATTGCTTCCTTATAGTTTTGAAGATTATAAGATGTTTCTTGTTTTTTAATTACATATTCATATAAAAGCAGACTAACAAAATAAGACATCTCTTTTTTCACATGTTCATAAGTAGAGAAACTAATTTTCCCCGCACTAAATAAATCCTCTATAATATCAATATATTCTACGCTGAAAGCGTTAAATAAATTATATTTTCCTTTTTTAGTTGAATTTGACTGAATTTCACTAACAAGTTTTCGATCATCAATAATGTAACTTCCTGCCTCTGTATTACAAAACAAAAAGGCGGTATGCGGGAAAGTCAAACTATATGGTTTCTGAAAATCAATTTTCTCCAAATCTGAACGCCATATCGAGATTCCAGCTGACCAAGAAGACCAATATCCTAAAGTCTTCATAAATAAATCAAAATTTTGGAGTTTTTTATATCCATTTTTTAACAACAGCTCACCATTAGTGAAATATGTTACAGGCTTATAATTCTGATTTTTTTCAGCAAAAGAAATTAAGTACTCTAATGCTCCTTTTACCAAAGGCATCCTATGATTAACAAATTTTATCAGCTGGCCCTTAGCTAATTTAAAACAATCAATCTGATTGGTGAAGCCTTGGGCATTCGTCTTTTCATAGCGCAGATTTTGATAACGGGAACAATACTCTTGCATTCCATTATAGAAATCCAAATTGTTACCATTATCAGTTACAACAACTTCAAATTTTTGAAGACTTTTTGCCTGTTCATAAATACTATCTAATACTGGAAATACCCATTCTGATATGCCATTTGTTGGGATACAAAGAGACAACAACAGCTCATTCATTTTTATTCGCCTCCTTCTCTCCCAAAAACAAACTTTGTTTTGCAAAAGCAAATCTTTTTGATAAATAAGAATGCTAAAACATAATTAGCTTTTGAGAACTCCATATCAGTAAAGCTATAAATAACTCCAATCATCACCAAAATATAAAACGCTATATTTTTTATGTTGGGATGATTCAGCGTCTCTGTCATGACATTTTTGCAGAGAGTACCCCAAAGTAGCATTCCAATTACAATTCCAACAATTCTACCATCATAATATAAATACCAAAAGCAACTTGTGTATGCATTACATCTATACATAGTTCCTAAAGTTACCCAATTATTAAATGTATTTTCAATATTCTCATATACCGCTGCACATAAAGGAATCTTATCAAGTCCCAAAGAATTTTTGACAATGTATAAAATTGGATAGATAAATCCAAACAGCGAGGCCGCACCATAGGCAAACTGACCATTAATTTTTTCAGCCCAATATTGAAACATTTTCGGTTGAATTGCAAAATCCGTGTAAAAATTAAATAATGGTTCAAATCCTTTCAGTACTGTAAAATGAACAAATATTACACAAGCCACTACTAAAACCACAAAAAACTTGATATTTGAGAATACTTTAGCTATTTTTTTCTTTGCTGATGTTTTCAATGACGTGCAAATGATAATAGACACGAGCAATCTAATAACAGCAATTCTTCCACCACTAACCAACATCCACGCAAAACACATAATTGAAGTTAGTATAATTAGACATTTGTCTTTTCTTCCAAAGAAAAAATCAACAACCGTAACACAAACAAAAGTATTGTATAATGGATATGCAATAAACTCATACAGCATATTGGCGAGTTTCGAAACGTATGCCTCTCTATTCAATTCCCCAAAAAGTGTAATATTAGAAAAATTAAATCCCAGATCCTTAAGTTTATATAGGGTTATTAGTATGCAGCATATCAAGGCTACGTAACACACTCTATAATTTAATTCAATATTTTCTTTTGTATCGAAAGAAAAGGTATAAGACCGCTTCCTACTTATTACTACTCTTTTCTTCCCTTTAGGCAATACAAATCCAACAAAGAACGAAATCAGTCCGATAAAAATAAAGTGGTAGAATTTTTCATCTGTGGCATTAAGCCCATATAATCCCATTCTTGAAAGCTTGATGATTATAGCCCATATAATTAAAAAAATTGATGCTGGATTCACCCATTTTTTTGATTTTGCAATACTCAGAATAGCAAGTATTAAAAGAATCGCTTCCATCATCCCATATTATCCTCTAGTGCATCATTTGCTTTGAGAGCATTATACATATTTTCGAGATATCCATACTTAAATAACGTATCAGGCTCAAGGTATCCCCCTTCACCCCATTCATTCCAAGCAAAAATAAAAATATAATTCTTCTTATATTCTTCCCTTGCTTTTTGAATAAGTTGCGAAAAATATTTACCGAATTTTTCAGGCGTTGCTCCCATATATACCTGTGCTCTTTCATGATAACGAGGCGAATTATCCCAATCAGTAAAGGCACCAGGTATTAATTTGTCATCATCGACTTTTCTAGAAAGAATCTTATTCCAAGTATCATCATAGCTTGGGAATTGGTTGTTCTCCATCTTTTTTCGAATTTTTTGACCATAACCACTAAGATCTATAGAGAGTTTTTTTTCTAAAACATCAAGAACCCTATGCCGTACCTTTTTCAGTAACTTGTATTCATTCTGATTAAGTAACTTATTTGCAACTCCTGGCTGATATTCTATTTCATAATCAATCCTAGATTTATCGAAGGATTTATCAAGAAGGAAATACGGACTTTGACTCATGATAACTACCCCTGGGAAGCCATGAACTATAGCCAATTTTTGCCAGTAGTCAATCATATCATTTAGGCACTCGATTGCCTCTGGTCTGTAAATCACAAAAATTGGCTTTCCATCTTCTTTTATATATCTATCATCTTTAAAAAATGGGAGCAAATACTCAAAGTGTCTTTTCCAACTATCTTCTCTCCCGTATTTTTGTGGCATGATAACCTTTTTTTCTCCCGTCCATTGCATTGACCATGCCTCGTTAGCCCAACAAAAACAGAACGGAAAATTCAATGTTTTATCTTCAAGAATCTGTTCGCACGGTTTTTCTAATAGCATTTTTCCATCAAACCAATAATGATAGTAACAGAAGCCATATAAACCATATTTCTTTGCAAGCTCAATTTGCCATGCCTTTGTATCTCTATCTAAAAGATTGTAATAATTATTATTTAGTGGTACACGTGGCTGGTTATGTCCTTCAAACTCAGGTTTTGCATTCCTAATATTATCCCACTCAGTAAATCCATCACCCCAATATTTATCATTTAGCGGTATTCTATGGTACTGAGGTACAAAAAAAGCTATCGTTTTCATAAATATTCCCTTCTCATAAATTCAGCAGTCTTTTTTATTCCTTCTTCTAGACTAATAGGATTCAATTTGCCATAGTATTTTTCATATCTGCTAATATCCAAATAATTAATTGGAACATCTACAGGTCTTGACTCTGTGTACACAACATTTAATTTTAGATTTAAAGCGTGTTCTATACTCTTCAAAACATCTTTTATAGATGTTCCATATCCACACCCCAAATTAAAAGTGCGATGTTTATTTTCTCCGTTGACTATATTCAGAATGGCTCTTATAGCATCATCTATGTAAATAAAATCTCTTATAATAGATCCATCCCCATAAACTTGAATTTTATCTCTTTTTAAGGCTTTATATGTGAATGTAGTAACTGCTCCCAAAACGCCATTTGGCCTCTGATATGGCCCATATGGGTTTGCAAGCCTAACGATTCTATAATCTAATCCGTACATGTAGTTATATAGATATAGTAATTTCTCAATAGTTATCTTCTGAACACCATAAGAAGATATAGGGTTGGTTGGAGTATTTTCAGATAATGGGCATGATGCTTCTTTTCCATAAACCGTTCCACCAGAAGAAATAAAAACAACCTTTTTGACTTTATATTTAACACATGCTTCAAATAAATTTGAAGAAAACAAAACATTAGCCTTTATATCCTGACTAATATGTTGATTTGAAGTTGTTGGCACATTTGTACTTACTAGATGATAAACAACATCTTGTCCTTCAAGTACTAAAAAGTCCTCATTTTCATCTAAAGAAGATTCTCTTACTTCAATGTTCGCAAATTTAAACCTCAATATATTTGAAAAATAATTAGCATCTTTGTCAACAAGCGTTATCTTATCACTTTTATTACCAGCCAATTTTATAGCTAAATTTGTTCCTATGAAGCCTGCAGCTCCAAGTATTAATATATTCATTACTTTTCTCTCACTTCTCTAATTACTTTTGCAGGAGCTCCAACTGCTATGCATTTTTTTGGAATATCATGTGTTACAACAGAATTAGCTCCAATAACAGATCCATCGCCTATCTTAACTCCTGGCATTATACACACGTTTCTTCCAATCCATACATTTTTGCCAATATAAACACCCTTACCAATTTTTAGTGATCTTTCAAGTGGTGGCACATCAAATTCATCCCATGAATTTGAGCCGTGAAAATTATCTGTAATAAATACGTTGTCACCCATTAACACGCCATCATTCACAACAATTTCGTTAGCACAAGAAATCTGACAATTACTCATCAACGATACATTATTCCCGATTACCATTGATGGCATATTGTTTAATTTCTTTCCATTATATTGGTTCCAAGTCTGGAGTTTTAAATTCTTTCCCGCCGAAAAATTATTTCCAATTGATATATTTTTTTTTCCTATAATTTCTGAGTTCACTGAAATATTTAGATTATTGCCAACAGACTTAAAATTTTTATGTTTCAGTGACCAGTATATATTCTTAATTACTGTCTTTAGCATATAATCATCCTTTTTTTAATATATATTCAAAGCCTTCAAAATATTTTTCTAAACAAATCTCTTCGATAAATTTGCTTCGTTTGTCTTTCTGTAAAGTAGCATTACTCGCTGTACTATTTTTTATTTCTAAAATGCATTGGCTTATATTTTTAACCAAATCTTTATTTCTATCCAACATGTATGCTAATTCGGCAGGTATATATTCTGGAATACCTCCGGAATTTGTTGTAATCAACGGTAATCCACTGACTACCGCTTCCACCATAGTCATCCCTGCTGGTTCCTCCCACATTGATGGAAGAACCGCAACATTTCCTAATTGGTAAATAGAAGGCATATCTTTATAATCTATATATCCAGTAAATATAATCTTATCTGTAATATCTTCTGCTTCCTTCCGAAGTTCTAAAGAATAATCATCAACTATGTCACTACTATAAAAACTCGCACCAACAATAAGCAATTTTATATGCACATCTTTACATTTTTTAATTGCTTTGATTGTTTCAAGTGCACCTTTTTCATCTACCAACCTTCCTGCAAAAATCACAACAAAATCTTTTTCTTCAATACCATACTTGTTTTTATATTCTTTTATTTTACTTTCGTTTCTTGCTGTGAATCTTACAGTATCTACTCCATTTTTAAGAACATAACATTGTTCTTTTTTTAATGTTGGAACCTGCTTTCTAAAAGAAGCATTCACAAATTCGCTTATTCCTATTAAGCATCTTATTGAAGCAGCTTCTTTTTCGCACTTAAATAGCGAACGAACTTCATTATGAAGGTAATATATTGTTTTTCCTTCATATTTCTTTGCAACTTTCTTATTTTTTAGCACAAAGAAAAGTGTAGAATTTGTTACCAAAATAAGTCTATCAAAGTCTTGTTTTAGTAAAATATTTGGAAACTTCGACATTACATACAGTCTACGAAGAATATAACGATATGAAATTAAATTTGTTTTTTTTAACAAGTTTTTTGCAATCCAGTATATTGCTTTATCAAAGTAATTAATCACTTGCGGTGACTTCACGAAATAAAAATGACTGAATTTATAATTTTTTGATTGTTCTGCTGCCTTTTCTTCGTACAGACTAAAAACTGAAAAATCAAAACTATGCTTTTTTTCATTTTCATCAAGTAAATCTTCTATTAGGTTTTCAACAGCTCCACCATTTGTTGCTGGAATCGGTGAAGTACCATTAGTTAAAAACGCAACTTTCATTTTTCCCATGCTATAACAATCCTTTTTCTCTAATCTAATTGCACCTTACGCTTCTATTTCATGTAGAGATATTATCTCATATACTTAAAATATAAAAGTATCTTTCAGCTCCAGCCCCTTCTGTTCCTTATCACTTTTTTCAGTGCCGTAGCCTTTTCTAGCGTGTAGTCTCTACGCTCAAGTTGCTCCTGTATTCTCCCTTCAGCTGTGACCACACTCAATACCAATTTTCGGATCTTTCCAAGCCATACCACCCTCATCACTCAGATGTTCCAATTCTTCTCGTAAAAAAAAATTTGTCGTTTTTGTCATACTCAAAGATAACGAAACGCTCTGGATTATCTAAAAAGTAATCAAACACAGTTGCATTCTTGCCGTTTTTTGAATATTGGTCAGCAACATGCAGGCGTTATTTAACCCATGCCCCATAAAAGTGTTGCCGAGCATCATCATTGTCACAGAATCGTTTCCGATAAAGTCTGCACTAATGACAAAGATCTGTATCGGTCCAACCGCTGATAGCTAAACAACACATATCAGACTAGCATCAAACTGGTGATTATCGCTCAACAGAATTTCTAAGCGAGTAATATCCTAAGTTAGGAAAATATTCAAATAATACAAATGGTAGAATTTATCTTAACAGATATCGTAAAGCAAATTATCAATTCACCAAAAATCAGTAAAAGCTACTTGTTCATACTGTCGTTAATGGATACAGCCAAGTCTCATTTACTTATGTAAAAATTAATGTTCTTAAAACATCAATACCTTCGTTATTTATAATTTCTCGAACAGCTCTCCATGTTCTTCTGAAACTCTCTGAGCATTAAACCTGTTATGTACATCTTTCAATCCCTGTGTCACCAATCTTTCTTTCAATCCATCTTCTTGAAAGATTCGCAGCACAGCATTACTTGCTCCAACAGCATCATCCATTTCAACAAGCAAACCATTTTTTTCATCTTGAATTATATTCGGAATAGCATCCACTCTAGTTGTTATAATTGGCTTTCTTACCATCATATATTCAGGAAGAACTAAACCAAACCCTTCCCAACGACTTAGTAAACATGCGACATCAAAAAGTTCTACATAATCCAGTGGATTATCTACCCAACCAGTAATATGCAAGTTTTCTAAAAAACCTTTATTTTTTGCATAATCTATTATTTCAGACTCCAGTTCCCCATTTCCAACGATAATAAAATGAGTATTTGGAACTTTATCTTTCACTAATTTAGCCATTTTAATGAAAACATCAGGTGCTTTTTGTGGACTGATTCTTCCAACCATTCCAACAACAAAAGCATCATCAGGAATATTTAAATCTTTTCTTTTAATTAATCCATGATTTTTCTTTTCATATGTTTCAATATCAACACCATTAAAAATAACTTGTAATTTATCTTTTTTACAAATATTTTTATCTAATGCCGATTGCATTTCTGCATCTGAAATACAAATAATCTTGTCACAGAATGGAGCAGCAATTTTTTCGATAATTGTATAGATTGTTTTTTTCTTAGGTGAGCATCGCATATTAAAGGCCCATCCATGTGGATTATATACACAATAATTATGAAAACCAATATCAGCAACTCTAGCAATAGCTCCCGCTTTGCTTGAATGAGCATAAACTATATCTGGCTTATATTGTTTAATCAATTTTCTAACTTCTTTAATTGCTTTTAAATCATTACATCCAATTGACCTGTTCATTTCAATTTGTTCAAAAGAAACAACAACCCCTTCATAATCTTCTTTATGATAATCTTGCGAACAGACTAAAATATTTTCAAATTTATTTTCATCCAAATATTTGAGAAGCATTCGAATATATCGATCAACACCACCGGCTGCCTGTGCAACATGTAATATTCTTATTTTATTGTTTCCCATCTAATACTACTCCTTAATATACTAAGAAAATAAAAACGTAATTTAAAAACGATATCTTGTGTATTGTTTTTTTACTAAATTTCACATTAAATGTTAAATAAAGTGTACGTAAGTTCTTAATTATCATTACTACAATTTGTTCCCCCTCAACCACACAAAAAACCTCTTTGTATCAACAATCACGTTGTTCAAAGAGGTTAATTATGATAGTAAATATAAGTTATAGTAATAAATATTACATTGAACCCTGTTTCTTTAATACGACACCAAATGTCTTTAATAGAATCTTAACATCTAAGTCAGGATTCCAGCGTTCAATGTATTCTTTATCCAAACGTACAACTTCTTCAAAATCAGTGATATCACTTCTACCAGAGATTTGCCACATACCTGTAATACCAGGTTTGATGGCTAATCTAGCATAATGATGTAAGTCATATAGCTTTGTTTCATCAACGGTAGGAGGTCTCGTACCTACTAATGACATATCACCTTTTAATACATTAAAGAATTGAGGGAATTCATCTAAAGATGTCTTGCGAATGAATTCACCAATTCCTGTTTTATGTGTTCCATCAGGTAAGATCTTGTTTCCAATGATTCTTGGATCAAAATCCATCTTGAACATTCTTCCATCACTCACCTTGTTTTGATCCATGAGATCTTTCTTACGTTCTTCAGCATCTAAGTACATGGATCTAAACTTATACATTTTAAACTTCTTGCCATTCTGTCCAACTCTAATTTGAGAAAAGAAAATTGGACCAGGAGAAGCGATGTAGATACAAGGTGCAACAAAGATAAATATAATGACTGTTAATAAGCATCCAACAAGTCCAGCACAAATATCCATTGCTCTTTTAATACATAACTGTAATGTAGAAGCATAGTTAATCGTTAATGTTAATACTGGATAGGAAGCAACCTTCTCAACTAGTTGTCTCTTACCCTCCATTCTAGAAAATGGCAAGAGATTTAAATGTAGTGTAACACCTGTTTCTAAAAGCTTATTTAATAAATCAGGATCAATTGGTAATGATGGAGAAGTAACAACCAGTACTTCATCAATCCAGTCTTGACCAACAATGGATGGTGCTGTATCAATATTCGCAGTTACTTCAATACCTTGGTATGATTTACCAACTTCATCTTTATCAATGACTGCCAAACCAACAATCTTGTATTTAGAAAATGAATTATGAATTACAGTGTTAATCACATCATTACAAATTGCATGATTTGTGATAACAAATAATCTTTGTGTACCTTCTCTTCTATGATTCAAGACATATTTCTTAAATACTAAACGAACAAGAAATGTAATAAAAACGTAATAAAAAAATGTACTGAAATAAACAAATCTAGAAAACTCTGAAGAAAGCTTTACAAAGAACATAAAGAACAATCCAACAGATAATAATACCATTGTATGTTTCACAGTCTTTGTAAATTCAACATAGATACCACGTTTCAATACATTCTTAAATGTTGCTGATAAAACCGCGATAAAGAAATCAGCTAATGTTAATACAAATATAACAGTACGATATAATTTTGATCCAAAAGGATTCATGCCCTGCCATAATAGACATGCTAATATATATGAAAAATTCAAGCATAGAATATCAACAATAATGAAATCCGTATGCTTGATCCATGATAAAGAATCTTTTCTGTACATCCCCTAAACTACATATCGTCTAAACAACGATATTACTCCCTTTTTTAATGCTACACAATTATATGCAAGTTGTTCACATTTACTGTATATTTGTACGCATTGCACGAATTGCACACTATATATATATATATATATATATATAGTGTGCAATTTCTGCATAAATAAGCCATTTTTTTGACTTTTGCATTATTGCAATTTCTTAATGCAACAAACACATAACACCTTTACACGAGCTTTTATATTATCTTACAATTCTGATGATATCTAGCTTAAATTTTCTTAATTTTCATGTCCTGGCATATCAGTGAAAAAGAACCACTTATATCCAATAAAGGAAAGTATGGTTCTTTCATCTATGCAGTGTTATCAATACTTTTTTGATTATTTTTCTTCTTGCGGGTTTTCATCATTTTCCAGACACAATCCAAAGTTTGTATGTCTTTCTAAGGAATGTTTTTCTTGTTTTATGTAATCCCATGAATCCATGAAGTCTTTATTGACTGAAAAATCAGATTCTTGAATAAAAGTTTTAAAGCCTTGTTAGCGTCCGGTTAATTTAACCATTCAGAGTCCGGTAAAAACGACCAATTTCAGTCCAATAAAAAAAGCCAACACATCAGATGACTTTCAATAATAAACTCGTCACTTGCACATGAAGGCTATGAATCATGATATTCATAGTCTTTTTTGCACATTGTATCTCGATATTTCACTCTTTTTGGCGAATATACTGCTAATTGTATGAATTTTAGTACCTTATCATATTTATCATTTGGTTCATTCATTATGAAATAAAATAGATTCATCCAATCTTGTATATGCTCTCTTTCATAGCTTCCATGCATTCTCATAAATCGTTTCATCAACCCATGCAATTGATTCACTGGCTGAAGCGGATTATCTTTATCGGACAGTTCTTTCAATTCTTTACTTGAGTATTTTTCTTCTTGCAAATGAAGTGTCTTAACTAATATATTATGTGACTTTTCTTCATCATGAATAACAGTAGATCCTTCTTTGATATGTGAAGCATACGTCCTCAATGTAGATGTTTCAGATGGTTTAGAAGTATTCGTGACAATGAAGATTGAATGCTTTCCATCGGTTGCCACACCAACTCCAATTTTGTTTCTTGATATGCCTCTTAGCTTTTTTCCGTCTTTCAATATTTCATCACTCTTTTTCTTGGAAAAATATGTTTCATCAAGCCATATTCTTCCGTCTAGTACAACATCATCTTGTATTCCTTTGAGTACTTCAAAGACTTTAATGAGCCAATATTGACCAGTAGTATTTGAATTTCTATTATCTGCTGCACTCGTTTTGATGGAATGAAATTCAAAAAGATGTAAAAGATACTCTATCCATTCTGAAATTGGTATTTTCCTAGAGTCGAATATGGTATTTGATAATGGATTGAAACTGTGTTTACAATCATTACAAAAATACTTTTGCATTCCATCTTTTCTGTGTCCATCTTTTTTGAAATGTGTTCCATCACAATATGGACATTTATCAATATTAAGAGAATTAACAAAAGCAACTTCTTCTTGAGAAGCTTCTCTATGTTTTGCAGAATACCATTCAACTACAGTGCTTTCAACTAAGGCTTGAACAGGTGTTGGTTTTATACCATCCCAAGTAAAAACACGTAAAGAACGATTCCTACGTTTGTATTTATTCATTTTTATTGGCGGTTCAGAGTTTCAAGAGATGATTAACCAGAACCGCCAAGTTCTTATCAATGACTAATCATCTCATGAAACTCCTTGATTGCTTGCCTTTCTACAAGCAACCAAATTATATCATGTAATGATTGTTTATTGATTCAAACCAGCCTTCATGTGCAAGTGACGAGTTTCAATAATTAATTTACTGCTTGGCTGGATCTAACAAATCCGATGTACTTCCGACCTTCACCGCAACAGTTTCAAGTTTTCTGCCACGGTAGCTTTTTCCATCCATCATATAGACAATTGCGTTATCAAAGATTCGATCCAATGCACACAGCAGTGTATCATCTTCGTCAAAGTCCTCTTTCCATTGGGAAGGGGATTTATTGCTTGTAAAGATCACACAGTTCGGACCTTCTTTTGATGCCCGTCTGTCAATGACATCAAAGAAGATTCTTGTATTTTCCTTGTCAAACTTGCATCTTCCCATTTCATCGATAATCAGGCAGCTTGGCTTTACAAGGCCGTTCGTCGTACTTCCTACACTGTCATTCTTTCTGGCCTGTATAAGACGCTGATTAAGTTCTGTTGCTTTAAGAAAATAGACCTTATTCCCCAATTCACAGCACGCTCTACCAAACGCCATAGCCAGATGTGTCTTCCCAATTCCTGGCGGACCGATAAAAGCAAGATTTCTATGTTCGTAAAGCGGAGACAGTGTACTGAGATTCTTCAGCTTTTCCAGATTATTTGAATGCACATATGAAAAATCAAAATTACTGAAGGTTTTTGGTTCTGTCAGTGGAAGTCTGCTCAGCTTCAGGCAGGTATTCACCACTGCTTCCTTTTTTCTCTTTTCAAGAATCTCAAAAAAATCTGTTGTTTTATCAATCTCTTCCTGACTCATATTCAGCTTTGTAAAATAGCCTGCAATTTCTTCGGCAGATATGCTCAGTTTCAGATAATCTGCGATTTCTGCAATTTTATCGTATGATGACTCAGTCATTCCACTTCACCATCTTTCCAAAGTCAAACTTTTCAAAGCCTTTTTCAGGTACAGCTTCCTCTTTTTGGGTAATAACTGCTTTTACTGGTGCAGTCGGCAGTTCTTCAGGTTCCTTAATTGCATACTGATCATGTGCATAGCTGTCTTTGCGGCTCCATGTGATATTATGCATCGCAATCTGGTGAGTGAGATCCGTATCATAGATATACAGATAGAAATCTTTTCTCATGACTCTGCAGGTCTTGCGAGTGTATGTATATGGGACACCAAATCTTCTGCCTTCATAGTTCACAAATCCATCAAAGCTGATTTTTCTGACAGGGCACAGGTATTTCATGATTTCTTCAGTCATTGTCAGTATTTCAGCCACATGCATACATTCATTACTGTGTACTTCTGTGGGAACGCAATCCATAGCACGATGATATCTGCCATTCTGTTCGTTACACCAGATCAATGCATCGCAGTTCAGATCTGTAACATTTCCAAATGTTCTTCCAGCAATGAAATTTTCTTTTACAAAGCGGACAAGCCTTTCTACTTTTCCTTTGGTAAATGGATGTCGAACTTTACACAATTTTGTATGAAATCCAATTACTTTCATGAAGGTCTCGTAATCTTTCTGCCAGAGAGGATTTCCTTCCACATCTCTTCCGATGACTACGCTTTTCATGTTATCTGTAAGAACGTTCTCTGGAATCCCCATGTAAATAAACGCATGAATCATACCAATAAACAGGTTTTCCTGTCTGGCATTTGGAAAGAATTCAATGTATCGCTCGCCGCAGTGATGACAGATCATGGCGAAACATGCACACTGATAAGAACCGCCGTCAGGAGTATTTACTTTAACAAATCCCCAGTCCATCTGGTAATTCTCACCAGGCCCTGTATGATATCTTCTGCCTCTGTTTCCCTGTGAACTTACAATTTCACGTGGTGCAGGAACCAGATCTTTATGTGCAGCAATATATCGTTTGATAGAAGTTCTGCTTCCTGGATAGCCGACTCCTTGAAGTCTTTCAAAGATAACTTCAGAATTTGTGACATTCTTTCTGAGATAATCATCAATTGTGCCCTCGTATCCTGAAATAACAGATTTCTTGGACTTTTTTCCTTTATTTGCATTCGGCTTGACTACAAAACCATTTTTCTTTAATCTTCTTAGCTTAGCTCGACTGATACCGGTGATTCTGTGCAGTTCTGCCAGATTAACTTTCTCAATCGAATAACTTTCACCCATTTTTCCCTTTATGGTGGCAAGGGCATGTGCTAATATGTCCTCGAGGTCATTACTATTTATATTCAAAATACCTCCTTTATCTGATGTGCTGACATATATCAGTGTAGGACTGTTATTGAAAAATGGTAATGGTCTTTTATTATGATTGGCGATTTTTGATGGACTAAAAATGGCGATTTTTACTGGACACTTTTTGGCGATTTTCACCGGTCCCTAACAGCCTTTTAAATCATCCTTGTATTTTTCTGCAAAATTATGAGCATCATTTTCTTTTTCGTCATCTGTACTATTTAACTTATTGTATAACACATGATCTAAATTACTGGACATATAGTATATATGATATGGTATATTTCCAATGGTACTTGTAGTTGTTAAACGATTTATATTCTCTCGTTTTTGTGCATTTCTCTGAATGATTCCTTCAGGATGATTTGTATGGATTTCCTTTTCACTATAGATAGGTTTGTATGCATCTTTATCTTCAACGATTGCACTATCTGGAACAAATGCACCATCCATATCAGCTACTTGAATAATTTCTTTGTAATCTGTTCTTCTTAAAGAGTACAATGCCATATGTTGTTTTACACATTCATTCACTTTGAAAATAATATTGGAACATTTATTTCCTTTTTCTGTGGTAATATCCCCATGGTGAGTATGAACATATACTCTGTCTTTATCAAAATAATTATTCAAAACAGCACCTAATGCCTCTTCATCAGAAGGCCCTTCCACAATGACTAACACAACTTTCTTCCTTTTCATTGCATTTTACCAGCCTCTCTAAATGCAAGTGCAATTTCGTAATTATTTGTTGGATCATAAATGACTTCATCTTGTCCGCCTAAAACAATATCTCTATAGTAGAAATTTCTTAAATTGTTGTTTTCTTTTACATTTGTCAAACGGATATAGCGGTTATTTGGATTTGTTGTTGTAAATACAATAAAACTTTTATCTAAAGTTTCTAAAGGACGTAAATTGTGAGATGTAAAAATCAATTGCCCTTGCCCCTTTTCAGAGATGATTTTCAAGATTTCCCCTAATAAATATTCAAAAATTCCAGAATCTAATTCATCAATTACAACTGTAATAGATGGATTATTATACATAAATATTAAAAGCTGTAAGATAGAAATGATTTTTTTGATACCTTCTGATTCATAACGTAATGGAATTTCTTTTTTATTTTTCTTCGATATCAATTGAACTCTACGTCCAACGCTTCCATTTTGTAAAAACTGTTTACCAAAATCATATACATCTATTGTTAATCCAGGAACCATTTGTGAAAGAACTTTATTCATATTAGGAATCATTTTTTTAATCAATTCCGCTGCTTCTTCAGGAATTGTTGATGGCTCATCTAGTGAAAGCATGATATTTCCAGAAGCTTTAGAATCTCCAGTGTCGTACATAAAAGTAACCGGAAGAGCATTCAATGTTATCAAACCATTGTTTTGTGTATCAATAACAAATAATTCATAGTTTCCATACTGAAGAATCATCTGAAATAAAGCTGTATAGATTGTGTTATTACACTTATTTTCAATCGTTGATAATAACTCACCTGAAAAAATAAAAGATCTAGATGTAGCAAGTGCTAAGCGTTTTACAACTTCAAGATTTGTTGCGACTTCTTTATCTTTTCCAACAAGTTCAACATATTTACTCTTTGGAGAAAATACTTCTTTAGAATTGGTATTGATTAAATCAACCATTTTGTGCCTAGTATTCTTATCAGTATAAGAAAAGCTTAAAAGTTCATCAAATAATTCAACTTTATAACTTTCAGCTTCAGAAAAGTTTTGCTGTGTAGACAAAACTTTTCGGATTTTAAATTCATAGTTAACAAGATATTCTAGTTCTTTTTCTGGAATTTTCATTGAAATATCAAATTTAAGCTTTGCATACTCTGCTTCCACATGAATGTAATCTGCAAACTGAGATGGTATAACTTGACCACAGAAAGCTAATTTCAATAATTTAATTGCATCAATCAAAGCCGTTTTACCAGATCCATTCTGGCCATAGATTCCAAGAATACTTGCTTTATAATCTTTTTTATTATTTTTTAAAACAACTTGACCATATTTAACATTTTTGAAATTTTCAATTTCAATCTTCTCGATTCTTGTACATTTACCAACCATTTTAGCCACCTCTGTATCTCCCTATATGCACAATCAATTTAACATCAAGTTAATTTTCTGTCAATTCAATTGAACATTTTGCACATTTTGTATAGATTTAGCTTTTGATTAGAGAATTATGTATTATTTCCACTCAAAAAGACTCTGGAACCCCAGAGTCTCTCATTCACTTATTCTTCATCATCTTTGTGTAATGATGCAATGATATCATCAATATGACGTGCTTTTCTTTCCGTTTCATCAATCACGAAGATTAATTCCGGACATCTTCGAATACTCAATCTCTGAGATAATTCTGTACGAATATATCCCTTAGCTCGATTCAGTGCTTTTAGACCAGCCTGTGCTCTAGCATCCTGTCCTAAGAATTCACAGAATACTTTCGCATAAGAATGATCATTAGAAACCTGAACATCAGTAATCGTCACAAATCCAACGTTAGGATCCTTCACACCAAACTGAATAATTTCAGAAATATTCTTACGAATGATACCTTCTAATCTTTTCTGCTTAAAGTTCTTTGCCATACATTACTCAACAGGAACTTCCTGTGCCTCATAGAATTCTAAAGTATCACCAACCTTGATATCATTATAGTTCGCAATTGTAAGACCACATTCATAGCCAGAAAGTACTTCCTTTGCCTGATCCTTGAATCTCTGTAAAGAGCCAAGCTTTCCATCATACACAATGATACCTTCACGAATCAAACGCACACCACAGTTAGCTTTTGCCTTGCCATCTGTAACCATACATCCAGCAATTGTACCAACCTTAGAAACCTTATATGTTTCTCTCACTTCAGCTTCACCAATTGTAACGTCTTCATAGACTGGTTCAAGCATACCCTTCATGGCAAGTTCCATTTCTTCTGTAGCCTTATAGATGATGTTGTGTAAACGAATTTCAACACCAGCTTCTTCAGCCATCTTACGAATATTTGCATCAGGTCTAACGTTAAAGCCAATAATCATAGCCTTAGAAGCATCCGCAAGCATGATATCACTTTCTGTAATTGCACCAGCAGTTGCATGAATCACCTTGATCTTAACATCACCAACTTCAAGTTTTTCCATGCTGGACTTCACTGCTTCAGCAGAACCCTGTACGTCAGCCTTGATGATAATAGGTACTTCCTTGATGTTACCTGCTTCAATCTGTGCAGACAAGTCTTCCAGTGACATTGCACTTGTCTTTCTTCTTTCAGCTTCCTGCTTTCTTCTCTTACGACGATCTGCTAAAGCTCTTGCTTCCTTTTCATCGTCAAAGTTTCTAAACAAGTCACCAGCTTCAGGAACATCATTTAAACCAATGATTTCCACTGGTGTAGAAGGACCAGCAGACTTCAATGTACGACCATTTTCATCTGTCATTCTTCTCACCTTACCAAAGGATGTACCAACAACAACTGGATCACCTTGATGAAGTGTACCATTCTGCACAAGCAGTGTAGCAACAGGTCCTCTGCCCTTATCAAGCTTTGCTTCAATGACAGAACCTGTAGCGATAGCATTTGGAGCAGCTTTCAATTCCTTGATATCTGCTACTGTAAGAATTGTTTCTAAAAGGTCATCAATACCATCACCTTTTTTCGCACTTGTAGGAACAAAGATCGTATCTCCACCCCATTCTTCAGGCATCACACCAAGATCACTCATTTCACCCATGACGTGATCTGGATTCGCATCTGGCTTATCCATCTTGTTGACCGCAACAATGATAGGAACACCTGCAGCCTTTGCATGGTCAACTGCTTCACGTGTCTGTGGCATCACACCATCATCTGCTGCTACAACAATAACAGCGATATCAGTAATGGATGCACCACGTGCTCTCATCGCAGTAAATGCTTCATGACCAGGTGTATCTAAGAATGTAATCTTTCTACCATCAATAGAAACCTGATAAGCACCGATTGCCTGTGTAATACCACCAGCTTCACCAGCTGCTACCTTAGACTTACGGATTGTATCCAAGAGTGTTGTTTTACCATGGTCAACATGTCCCATGATTGTAACAACAGGTGGACGTTCTTTTAGAAGATCTGGATCAGTTACTTCTTCTACTTCCAATGTATCTTCTTCTCTTTCTTTTACCTTTGTAGGTTCAATATCATAAGAGATACATACAAGTTCAACAGTTTCATCATCCAGTGGTGTATTGATTGTAACTGCTTTACCTTCCATGAATAATGTTTTGATAATATCTGTGGAAGGATGTGCAATCTTTTCAGCTAATTCACCAACTGTGATTCCATCTGTATATGTAATTGCGTGAACTTCTTCAACAACCTTCTTAGGCTTGTTATCAAAGTTCTTATTATTGTTATTGCGAGCTTTGTTTGTGTTCTTTTTGTTTTTAGAACCATTACTCTTTGTATTCTTTGGCATAGATAACCTCCCTTTCTTAATGCATCATTTTCATGATGCGAAACAATCATATTCTTACATCGCCTCTTTTCGTATTTGCATTCATTTAGATTGCTTTTTTGATTTCTTTATAGAATGAATCAGGAATATCCATCTTCATTGCTCTTTTTAAAGCACCGTTTTTCTGTGCAGCTTCTACAGCATCCAGGCTTTTCTTGAGATATGCTCCATGACCATTGGCCTTTCCTGTAGGATCCACTGCTAGATTTCCTTCTGGTGTACGAACGATGCGAAGAAGATCTTTTTTAGCACACTGTTCACCCGTTGCGACACAGCGTCTCATAGGAATCTTTCTAGGCATGATTATTCATCCTCGCCGTAGTAATCTTCGTATTCATCGTAATCGATGTCGTATTCTCTTTCTTCTTCAGCTTCCTGCTGTGCTTCGATTTCAGCAAGTTCTTCTTCAGAATAGATTTGAGAAGCAGTTGCACGTGTTGCAAGCTTATCCTTGAGCTGCTCCTGCAGTTCCTTGTTAGAGAGCTTGTAGTTATCTTCATCACTCTTCTTCTTGAACTTCTTCTTGCCCTTAGCTTCCACTTTCTTGCTTGTATCTGCTAACTTTTCAAACTTGGATACGTATGTATTGTTTGCTGCCATTTCTTCGAGGTCAGCGTGTTTGTTACTCTTCTTTTCTTCCACGAGTGGTTCTTCGCTTTCTACTTCTTCTTCAACTTCGTTGTCTTCTTCTACGACAGGTTCTTCTACAGCAGCAGGTGTTTCTTCTACTGTTGCTGTTTCTTCTTCCTTAGTATCTTCTTCATCCATTTCATCAAGCACATTTTCACTTAATGTTTCCATCATTTCTTCAGGGATGAAGTCATCATCTTCACTGCCAGCATTTTCTTTGAGTGCGGCAATCTTTTCAGCAGCTGCAGCCTTCTTTTCTTCCTGTTCTTTGATAGCTTCAGCACGCTTCATTTCATTTTCTTTTGCTGTCTTTTCAGCAGCCTTCTGCTTCAATACTTCAGCCTGTGCAAGTAATGCTTCATAATCCATACCTGCTTCTTCAATTTCTTCACGTGTCTTGATATCGATCTTGTGATTTGTCAACTTCACCGCAAGTCTAGCATTCTTACCACGCTTGCCAATTGCTAATGAAAGCTGTGCAGCATCAACAATTACAAGCAAGCTATTATCATCTCTACCAGGTAATACAGCAGTCACAACGGCAGGAGCTAAAGCATTCTTTACAAGAACACTGACATCATTAGAATATTCAAAGATATCAACCTTTTCACCATTCAATTCATCAATGATGTTCTGTACACGGTTACCTCTAGGTCCAATACATGCACCAATTGGATCAATGTCTGGATTATGAGAAAGTACAGCCATCTTTGTTCTATCACCAGCATCTCTAGCAATTGCCTTGATTTCAACGATACCGTTATAGATTTCAGGAACTTCCTTTTCAAACAGTCTCTTAACAAGCATTGCATCCGCTCTAGATACAAGAACCTGAGAACCCTTAGTATCTTTATTGACAGCAGTAATAACAACTCTAGTCTTGTCACCTTCTCTTAATACTTCACCAGGAATCTGTGCAGAATGAGGCATCAAAGCAACAGACTTGCCAAGATTGATCAATGCAAACTTATCTTTGACAGATTCAACAACACCAATAAACATTTCATCGATCTTGTCTTTGTATTCATCATAGACAGCACTCTTTTCAGCTTCTCTGATCTTCTGACGAATGACATTCTTCGCAATTGAAACGGCAGCTCTAGACAATTCAACTTCTTCAATTGGTCTTCTGATCTTGCCACCAACTTCAGCAGTAGGATCAATTGCTCTAGCTTCTGCTAAACCAATTTCCAATTCATCATCCTGAACATCATCATCACTTTCAAGTACTAAGTAGTTCTGATAAAGATCAAACTTCTTTTTCTTTTCATTGAGTTCCGCAACAACATCAATATCCTGAAGTTCAGCATCTTTTTTATATGCTTTCGCAACAGCTTCATTCAAAGCTTCCAAGATTACAGCTTCAGAGATATTTCTTTGTTCTTCAACATCACTCAAAGCTCTTAGCATTTTTTTGTATTCCATGTTTCTCTCCTTAAAATTTTACAGCCAAACGAATGAAGTCAATGTCTTCCTTCGTAAATTCTGCTTTTCTAGTAGCAGCTTTATCACGGTATGCTAGATGAACAATATTTTCATTTACATCTAAGATCCCACCAGTGAATTCAAACATCTTTTTAAATGGATGTTTTAGACGAACATACACATACATGCCCTGTTTGATTTCATCAAGATTCTTGATTTCTCTTTCTGCTCCTGGTGAACAAACTTCTAATGTGTACTCTTCCTTGATTGGATCTTCCTGATCTAAGATTTCTGAAATCTGTTCAGAAACCAAAGCACAAGTATCCAGATCCATACTTCCATCTTCTTTCATGATAGATACTTCTAATGTTCTTTCGCTTCCATACGTTCGAAACACAAGATCATAGAGAATGACACTGTTTCTTTCAAATACTGGCTGAAACAATTCTTTTAAATGTTCAATTCTATCCATACGCCTCCCAAGCACAACATAAGGAGTGCTTTCGCACTCCTTGTTTACGCCTTTAATATACATCCTTTTTATATGTTTCGCAAGTGTATTTCATGAATCAATTTTTCTCTGCTTCTAGAATTTGTATCAATTCCATAGCACGCTCTTGCATCATATTTGAAAGCATTTTTAATCTTTCATCACTTAGATTGTACTTTTCATGTTTTTGAAATGTGAAATGTACCAGTTTTCTTAGCTTTGCAATTTGTTGTGCTCCACAATATGCTTTGACAAGTTCACGATAGTCGCCAACATAGTTGGATTTCTGAAGTTCTTTATTTGTTCTCCAGTATTCGGTAAATTTCTTATCATCAAAGAAAATATCTACAGGTGCATCAGATAATAGTCCAGCACCATTATCAAATAGCGGAGCAAAACTAACATATTCACCTGTCGAATTATCCTTCATCACTCCAAAATTTCCTAAGTGTCTATCCCAATTAAATGTCAAACTATCCAATAGGATCATATCCGCAAAATCGTTCTCATACCCATGTTCACAACACCAGTCATGAACACTCACAATATCTTTACATCGCGAAGCTTGATAAATTGGTACATACGAATACTCTTTCGAAGTAAATAACCGGCAAGTGGAAGCAAGCATTCCTTTCCACTTTTCTAGATCATATTGAATTGCTTTGATACCTAATAATTCCTCAATTTGAAAAACATAATATTCACTATATGGTTCATTACCGCCATTGCTCGCTTTTAAATATTCTGTACTGCCTTTATACAAATATACTTCATCATTTATTCTTCTCCATGCTTTTGGCAAAGCACCATCGGTTGTAAATTCTGGTGAAGTCGCTATGCCTTTGATTTTTGACGTATATCCGGTAAAAGCAACGAGAGAAAGTACAGAAGAAAAATTGTTGTCAAACAAGTTATAATCCTCAAATCTCAAAGAATCATCTGTTACAATCCAATAACAATCTGTTAATGACAATCCTTTCGAAATATCAATCACGCCTTTTAGATCTCTGAAATCAAGATCATTTGCTTCAAGAATATTTTTCACAAACGTTCTATTTTTTGGAACAATTCTTTGTTCTAAAAATTCTTTGATTGTTTCTTCATTCACTTCTAGCTGTAAAGCTTCTGGAAAGCGTTTTTTATCCGCAGAAAGAATCTGTATATTTGATATTTTCAATGTAATTGTATTATCCATGTCAAACTTTAACAGTGTTTCATTAAACAATTTCAAATAATACATAAAACCTCCCTCTCATTCATTTTCACTTTATTTTAACATGCATAAAACAGTATCTCAAAAAAGAGCAAATAGCAAATACGTATATGCTCCAACCGAACTTTACTTCGTGAACATTCTGGCAGCACTCACTGCTTTCTGCCAGCGATCATACATTGCATCAGCTTGATCTTTATGAATGGATGGCTCAAAGATCGTATCTTCACTGTCTTGTTTTTGAATATCATCCATTGTCCAGTAGTTGATTGCAAGTGCTGCCAGTCTAGCAGCACCAAGTGCAGTAGATTCTAATACAGATGGTCGAATGATACTGCATTGCATAATATCTGCCTGCTTCTGCATCAGATAATTATTCGCACATGCACCACCATCTACACGCAATCTAGGAATCGATACCTGACATGTTTTTGCCATAGCATCCAGAACATCACGTGTCTGATAAGCTAAGGAATCCAGTGTTGCCTTTGTAATGTCATACTTTGTTGTACCACGCGTAATACCAAAGATTGCACCCCTGCAAGAATCATCCCAGTATGGAGCACCTAAGCCAACAAATGCTGGTACTACCATAACACCACTATCTTTGTTCGCTTGATTCGCATAGCTTTCTGATTCACTGCTCTTTTCAAAGAATTCCATTTCATCACGCAGCCATTGGATTGCACTGCCAGAAACAAAGATAGAACCTTCCAATGCATAAGAAATCTTTCCATCAAGTCCCCATGCAATGGTAGTTAATAGACCATCATTAGATTCCTTTGGTGTTGTACCAGTATTCATCAACAAGAAGCCACCTGTACCATATGTATTCTTAGCTTCTCCTTCCATGAAGCATGATTGACCAAACAATGCAGATTGCTGATCCCCAGCAATTGCACAGATTGGAACTTCCTGATTGAAGAAATGATATGGTGCAGTTTTAGCATAGATACAAGAAGAATCTTTCACTTCTGGAAGCATGTTCATTGGAATATCCATAATGGAACATAATTCTTCATCCCAGCATAAATCATAAATGTTATACAGCAATGTACGAGACGCATTTGTATAGTCCGTAACATGTGCTTTCCCGCCAGAAAGACAATACACGATCCATGTATCCATTGTTCCACATAACAGTTTACCTTGCTCGGCAAGTTGTTTTGCACCATCCACATGATCTAAGATCCAGCGGTATTTTGTTGCGGAAAAGTATGGATCAATTCTTAAACCAGTTTTCTTATGAAACGTTTCATTATATCCTTTTGCAACCAAATCATTACAGATATCTACTGTCTGTCTGCTTTGCCATACAATTGCCTTATAGATTGGCAAGCCAGTATCTTTGTTCCAGATGACTGCAGTTTCTCTCTGGTTTGTAATACCAATCCCTGCTACCTGAGATGGATCAATATGAGACTTCATGATGCATTCACTCATACATGCAAGTAATGCAAGCCAGATTTCATTTGCATCATGCTCTACCCATCCCTCCTGCGCAAAATACTGCGTAAATTCTTTTTGTGCGACGGATACGATTTCTCCTGCGTGATTAAAAAGAATTGCACGTGTAGAAGTCGTACCTTCATCAATTGCCATGATATATTTTTCCATAGGTGTCTCCTAAAATATTGTTAACTCTATTGTAAAACAATTACAAAAAGAAAAGAAGAGACGTGGAAGTTTCTAATAGACATACAGTATAAAATGTTTAGGAAATTAAAAAAGCGATAGTCTCAAAACTACCGCCATATAACATGCTCAATCAACCAAGATAATACATCATCATAGTGAGCTTTCATTATTAGTTTTATTTTGCAAGTTTTTTGTACGCTTCATTATTCTGTTCAAGTAATTGTCTAGAAACAGCGTCAAGTTCTATATCATCAGCAGTTTTATATTTTTCATAACGTTATCCATTATCTAGACCATGATCAATTTCTTGCTTTATGCAAGATACTCAAAAAGATATAATCTTCTCAACTTTACCATAATGCTTCCATGGGATTAAATTTCACCTTGTATTCACACGAGCTTTGAAATGATTTCTTACATCTTTTGAAGAAATCCAGCCTCCCTCTTCTCCTGATCTTCTTCCTTCAGCAAGTTCATATATCAAACGTAACTGAGCTTCTATTCGACCATATTTTTTGTCTGTTCTTCAACTTGAACCGTTTCAAGATCATTATCATAAGCTTCGAAATTAGAAACTATTTTACTATTCGGCATAATTAGATTCCTTATCTTTTTCTGTACTAATTATATCTTTTATCTATGTTCTTTTTATCGTTTTTTCTATATTTTACAAAAACAAAAGAAGAGACTCGAAAGTCTCTTCTATTCGTTTTGATAATTACTTGTTAGAACCTGTACGACGGATTTCAGCCTGTGCAGCAGCTAAACGAGCGATAGGTACACGGTATGGAGAACAAGATACATAGTTCAATCCAACAGCATTGAAGAATTCAATAGAAGCTGGGTCACCACCATGTTCACCACATACACCTAAATGAATATCACTTCTAGTAGCTCTACCACTTTCACTAGCCATCTTGATCAACTGACCAACACCCTTTGTATCAACATGAGCGAATGGATCAGATTCATAGATGTGCTTGTTATAGTAGTCAGGCAAGAACTTGCCAGCATCATCTCTAGAGAAGCCAAATGTCATCTGTGTTAAGTCATTTGTTCCAAATGAGAAGAATTCAGCTGTTTCAGCAATTTCACCTGCCATTAAAGCAGCACGTGGAATTTCAATCATAGTACCAACTTTATATGTCATTGTGCTGTTAGCTTCAGAAATGATCTTATCAGCTTCAGCCTTGACAACGTTAGCAACATATTCCAATTCCTTAGGTTCACCAACAAGTGGAACCATGATTTCAGGAACGAAGTTCCAGTCAGCATGTTCTGTATTTACCTTTAATGCGGCGTTGATGATAGCACGCGCCTGCATAGCACCAAGTTCAGGATATGTAACGTCTAGACGGCATCCTCTATGACCCATCATTGGGTTGAATTCCTTGAGTTCTTCAGCAGCAGCTTCGATATCAGCAATAGAGATACCTAATGCTTCAGCAACGTCCTGTGCTTCCTTGTCACCATGTGGTAAGAATTCATGTAGAGGTGGATCTAATAGACGAACAGTAACATTTCTGCCACCCATAGCTTCAAAGATACCAATGAAGTCTTCTGTCTGGTAAGGTTCCATAGCAGCTAATGCCTTAGCACGCTGTTCAGGTGTTCTAGATACACAAAGCATACGGATAGCCTTGATACGATCAGCCGTATTGAAGAACATATGTTCTGTTCTAACTAGACCAATACCTTCAGCACCAAATTCAACTGCCTTAGCAGCATCTGCAGGAGTATCAGCATTTGTTCTGATCTGCAGTCTTCTCTTTTCATCAGCCCAGCTCATGAACTTAGCGAAGTTACCAGAAATTGTTGCTGGAACAGTCTTAACTTCACCCTTGTAAACTCTACCTGTATTACCATCAACAGAGATCACATCATTTTCTGTATATGTAACGCCACCAACTGTAAAGCTCTTGTTAGCTTCATCTACCTTCAAATCACCACAACCAGATACACAGCAAGCACCCATACCTCTAGCAACAACGGCAGCGTGAGATGTCATACCACCACGCGCAGTAACGATAGCCTGTGCAGCAGCCATACCCTTGATATCTTCTGGAGAAGTTTCAAGACGAACAAGAACAACCTTCTTGCCTGCTTCAGCAGCCTTTTCAGCATCTTCAGCAGTAAATACAACTGTACCTGCACCAGCACCAGGAGCAGCAGCTAAACCAGAAGCGATAACATCGCCTTCCTTAGCCTTCAGATCACTTGGATCAAATGTTGGGTGGAGCAAGTCATCTAACTGTTTAGGTTCAACCATGAGTAATGCCTGATCAACAGTTACAAGACCTTCATCAACCATATCAACTGCTACCTTTAATGCAGCGTTTGCAGTTCTCTTACCATTACGTGTCTGAAGCATGAATAGCTTTCCATGTTCAATTGTAAATTCCATATCCTGCATATCATGATAATGCTTTTCAAGGATATCAGCGACTCTTGCGAATTCGTTGTATGCTTCTGGCATTGTCTTTTCAAGATCAGCAATTGGAGATGGTGTACGGATACCCGCAACAACGTCTTCACCCTGTGCATTCATTAAGAATTCACCGAATAGCTTGTTTTCACCAGTAGCTGGGTTTCTAGTAAATGCAACACCTGTACCACAATCGTTACCCATGTTACCAAATACCATTTCCATAACGTTAACAGCTGTTCCCCAGGAATCAGGGATGTCGTTAACTCTTCTATAATAGATAGCTCTTTCATTATTCCAGGAACGGAATACAGCCATGATTGATCTTTCTAGCTGAACGATAGGATCCTGAGGGAATTCTTCGTTGAGTTTTTCCTGATAGAAAGCCTTGAACTTCTTTGTAAGTTCTTCCATATCATCAGCATCTAAGTCAATATCGAGCTTAACGCCCTTAGCTTCCTTCATTTCATCGATGATTTCTTCAAACTTGCTCTTAGAAAGTCCCATAACGACATCTGAGAACATCTGAATGAATCTTCTGTAGGAGTCATAAGCAAAACGCTTGTTTCCACTCTGCTTTTCAATTACCTTGACAACTTCATCGTTGATACCAAGGTTTAAGATTGTATCCATCATACCTGGCATAGAAGCACGTGCACCAGATCTTACAGAAACGAGCAATGGATTTTCATTATCACCAAACTTTTTGTTTGTTTCTTCCTGTAACCATTTAACGTGTTCATCAATCTGTTCCTGTACGTCACTAGAAATCGTTTCCCCATCTGTGTAGTACTTGATACAAGACTCAGTTGTGATTGTGAATCCTTCAGGAACTGGTAAGTTCAAAGAACGCATTTCAGAAAGGTTTGCGCCCTTACCACCTAAAAGTTCACGCATGTTTGCATTACCTTCAGCAAACTTATAAACATACTTTTTGTTAGCCATTATAGCCTCCTCTTAATTCTTTTACCTATTATATTGCAAGCGCTACCAAAAAGCCATTATTTTGTGAAAAAAATGTGATTTTTTTACATTAGCTGAACTGAAAAGTTAAATTCCACTTTCGTATGTGCGAAATAGAATTTACTATTTCACCAACTTCTAGTTGATTT
>CAKVBD010000009.1 GCA_934725105.1 uncultured Bulleidia sp.
ACGTACGGTTCTTAGAGGAGTGAGTATCCCATATCTCTTGAAATACCGAAAAGAATGGGAGAAAATTTACTCATGAATGAATTTAAAGTAACGATTGATACATTTGATGGTCCATTAGATCTGATGCTTCATTTAATCAAAGAAAAGCAGCTGGATCTAATGAATTTAGATATGAATGTTTTAACGGATCAATATATCGCATATTTAAATCAAATGGAAAATCTACATTTAGAAATTGCTTCCGAGTATTTAAGTGAACTAGCAACTTTGATTGAATATAAGTCTAAAAAGATGCTTCCAGGAAAACATGAAGATCTTGATGACAGCTATGAAGAAGATCCAAAGGATCGTCTTGTGAAGCGATTACTTGAATATCAGCAATTTAAAGAAGCTTCAGAAGATTTGAATGCTTTGTATGAAAGCAGACAACTACAATTATCTCGTCCATTATCTGATGAAGTGGATCAATGGATGAAAGAGGATGAATCTTTGCCATATGAAGGAAATCCATATGACCTGATGCGTGCAATGAAGCGTGTCATGATGCGTATGCGATTGTCCATTCCACAAGAATCTATATACACTGTCAAAGAAGTTTCTATGGAAGATAGAGAATTAAAAGTACGTGCAATGCTGGATAAGCTTCCTAAGACATTCCGCTTTGAAAATCTATTAGAAGATGTGCATGATATGCCAATGTTTATCGCAACTTTTTTATCTGTTCTGGATTTAGCTAGACAGCATACATTAGCCTTTACTGTTGATGAAAATGATGTGATATGGTTTACAAGAGGAGGAAATACTGAATGAATGAAGATATGAATACAACAGAAAGCAAACTTCCTCAGATTGAAGCAAATGAAACAGTGGAAGCACATGAAGAAAAGAATGTGCAGCTAAGCATGGATCCTTCGATTCAAGAAGAGGAAGAAGCAAAGCTTGCACAGAAAGAAAATGATGTGAAGCTCAAAGCAATTCTGGAAGGATTGTTATTTCTAGTTGGAGATGATGGATTAACGGTTGAACAGGCAAGTAAATCCATGGATATTTCTACAATAAAAGTTGAACAGTTATTTGATACATTACAGAAGGATTATGTAGATGATTCCAGAGGCTTTGAAATTGAAAGATATGGCAGTCGCTACCGTTTCTTGTCAAAAGCATTTGTACATGAAGCAGCAAAGAAACTGTTCTCGATTGACAAGATTTCGAAACTTTCTAATGCAGCATTAGAAACATTAGCAATCATTGCCTATAAACAGCCAATCACACGTGTAGAAATTGAAGAAATCAGAGGTGTTGGTGCGGATGTAATGATTCGTAAACTGGAAGCAAGAGGATTGATCAAAGAAGAAGGCAGAAGTGATGCTCCAGGTAGACCATTCTTGTATTCTGTAACAGATGAATTTATGGATGCATTTAAATTGCTTTCCTTAGATGAATTGCCAGATCTACCTGAATTTAATAAAGATAACAATGATGATTTGTTTCATTCATGAGGCGATGTATGAAACAGAGACATTTGTTGCGTGTACTTCTTTGTTCGACAATGCTTGCAGGCTGTCATTCTTCTAACAGCACAGTCAAAAAAGAATCAACATATCATTGTCGAAATATCAATTACTATGATTATACAAAACCAGTACCATATACAGAAGAAGCAATTGATGCATCGTATTATGCAAATACATTCTTTGCGGGAGATTCTAGGATGGGATCACTGTATCTGTATACGCCACTACGAGACTATGGTGCAGAAGTATGGTATTGTGAATCTATGAGTTTGTATCGTATTTATGATATGTTAAATCCAGATATGTTTGCGCAGTTTCAAGAGAATACGCTATATTCACTTTTGACAACAACTAAAAAAAAGAATATTTATATCTGGCTGGGAATCAATGAAATACGTCTAGGTGACTGGGATGGATGGAAGAATACGTATGGAGAGGTGATTGATGATATCAGAAAGCATGATCCAGAATGTTCTATTTATCTGATGTCCAGCTATAAACCAGAATACATATCAGATTTAACAGATGAAGAATTGAATCAGCAGTTGACACTTGCAAATGAAGCAATGGCAGCATTAGCAAGTGAGAAACATGTATATTATTACAACACAGAAGATGGTATGATTGACGAAGCAAATACGATCAAAGATGAATATGTATGGGATGGATTACATCTCAATGCAGATGGTGCAAATGCACTTCTTGATTCAATTGCACATCATGTTGTAAAGGAGGAGACATATGTCAAAAAAATATGTGAGTAGCTTATTATTGCTGTCACTATTAACCGGTTGCTACTCGGATGAATATCACGAAGAATCCGTAACAATCCAAAAACCTACAACGACTGTAACTCCAGAAGCTGAACAGGTAGAAGAAGTTGAAACTACCAGTAAAGCGTATGAAAAAGCAACAGAAATTGTTGAACAACTACAACTGCAGGATACAATGGACAAGCCGCTTGTAGAAGGGGCAATCAAAGGTCTATTCTTCCAAGGTGATGATTCAAAATATACAGATGCTTGCGTATATTTGTCTAATATTGCTGGAAACTCCAATACCGTTGCGGTATTTCAAACAAAGAACAGTGATGATGTGAAAGCTTCATTACAAACATATCTAGAGTCTACAGAAGCGAATGCACAGGAATATTTTGGAGAAGAAGTGAATAAAATTAAAAATGCACTTCTTGACAGTAATGATAAATATGTTGTATTGGTAATTGCGGATGATATGGACCAGGCAAAAAATATAGTTGAGAAAATATTGAAATGATGAAAAAATATGTATTGGTGATTCTATCCATCGTATTACTATGTGGATGTGCAAGAAATCAGGTTTCTACAGATCAGAGTGAAATGTCTCAATCTGAAATGGAAACAATCCAGCTTGTTTCATCCTTAGGAATGAAAGATGAGCTTGTAGCTGTAAAAAATAGAATTGTCATTGGTATGGTATTTTCTGGAGATAAAGATGTAATTCAAGATGCATCTTTGTATCGGTCATCAACAGAAGGAAATTATGATATGATTGGTGTGTTTTATCCGAATGATATGGATGCATGTCTTTCATACATTGATGAATTTCTGATTTCATTGAAAAATGAATGTAATAAAAATTATCCGGAAGAAGTATTTAAAATCAGTAATGCAATTGAAAAGCATAACGATACTAAGATCATCCTTGTGGTGAGTAGTGATATAGAAAAAGCTAGACTCGAAGTTGAAAACGTTCTTGAAAATCAATAAGAAGAAAAGGAGAGGTTCTATGATTGAAAGATATTCTAGAGAAGTAATGCGAAACATTTGGACGGAGCAGGCTAAATTTCAGGCTTGGCTGGATGTTGAGGTCCTCATTGACGAAGCGTGGAGTGAACTAGGAGAAATTCCTAAAGAAGATGTTGAAAAAATCAGAAAGAATGCGAAATTTGATGTAGATCGTATTCATGAAATTGAACAGATGACACGCCACGATGTTGTTGCTTTTACACGTTGTGTTTCTGAATCCTTAGGTGAAGAAAAGAAATGGGTACATTATGGTGTTACTTCAACAGACGTTGTAGATACTGCGTATGGACTAAGATACAAAAAAGCAAATGAAATCCTGAGACAGGATATTCTTGATTTCATGGAAATCTTGAAAGAAAATGCTTTGAAGTATAAAGATACGATCATGATGGGTAGAACACATGGCGTACATGCGGAAATCACTACATTTGGTATGAAGTTTGCTTTATGGTATGAAGAAATGAAGAGAAACTTAAACCGTTTTGATGAAGCTAGAAAAGATGTTGAAGCTGGCAAGATTTCTGGTGCTGTAGGTACATTCGCAAATATTCCACCATTCGTACAGGATTATGTATGTGAAAAACTAGGGATTCAATCTGCGAATATTTCTACACAGATCTTACAGAGAGATAGACATGCAAACTACTTTGCTACATTAGCATTGATTGGTTCTACAATTGAACAGATGGCTACTGAAATCAGACATCTGCAAAGAACTGAAGTTAGAGAAGTGGAAGAACATTTCAATAAGGGTCAGAAGGGTTCTTCAGCAATGCCTCATAAGAGAAATCCTATCGGCAGTGAAAATATCTGTGGATGTGCAAGAGTATTAAGAGGATACATGGTAACTTCTTATGAAGATATTCCATTATGGCATGAAAGAGATATTTCTCATTCTTCTGCAGAAAGAATCATCGCTCCAGATGCTACGGAATTGTTAGATTACATGTTAACTCGCTTTGGTGGCATCTTGAAGAATCTAACAGTCTTCCCAGAAAAGATGAAGAAAGATATCTGGCTGACAAATGGTGTTATCTTCTCTCAGAGATTTATGTTAAAGCTCATTGAAAAGGGATGGAGCAGAGAACAGGCATATGATACTGTACAGCCACAGGCAATCAAGGCTTGGGAAAATGATCTCAACTTCAGAGATTTGATCACAGCTGTTCCAGAAGTACAGAAAACATTAACTCCAGAAGAAATTGAAGACTGTTTTGATCCAATGTACCACGTTAGAAATGTGGATACAATTTTCAAGAGAGTTGGTATTCTTTAATGCATAAAGCAGGTCAAGTGACCTGCTTTTTAGATGTTCTTTAGAAGATAAGATGTCATTTTGTAGTAAAATGGAAGATATGAAGAAATTTTTGAAAGTGTTAGTCATGATAGTATTAGTGATATGTATTGGAATTTTAGCGAATTTTGCCTACTGGTGGACGCAAAAAGGTGGAGAAGCCTATTATCGCTATACATATCACAAACAACATGAACCATTCACACTTTCAAGAAAAACAAATACAGATTCTATTTATACAGACGATGTGTTTATGAATACAATGGAAAAATATATCGGTGCAGATGATAGTGTTTTAGAGGAAGTAAAAAACAATTCTTTTTGCATTCCTGGTTTAAAATCGACACGAACGCTTACAGATAATCAGGCAAATGAAATATCTATCTGTACATCTATGACACCACAAGGTGTTGTATTTTCTGAAGACTATATTTTTATTTCTGCTTACTGCTGTACAAAGCAGCACAATTCTGTGATTTATATGCTGGATAAAAATACAAAAGAATTGATCAAAGAAATTGTATTGCCAGATAAAAGTCATGTTGGCTCTCTTGCATATGATTCATATCATCAGAATTTATGGGTATGCTGCTATGAAGAAACAAAGAAGCTTGCATTTGTCTGCGCGATATCTATCTCTGATTGTATTTCGTATGATTTTGATGCGAAGTATTTACCAGTTCGCTATACAATGCAGTATCAGATTGATACACAGAAACGTTCTTCATTTATGAATTACTATAATGGGTCATTGTACATTGGCTATTTTGAGTCTAATATGAAAGCAGAAACAACGATTCAGGAATTTGAAATTACTGAAGATGGTGGATTAAAAGAAACAGGAAATCTCATGAGTGATGTATATGATGATGAACCAGATGCATATGCATTACCATCTAGCTTATTCTATATTAATGGAAACGCACAGGGAATGGCACTAGATGATATGCATATTGCGATTACGCAATCGTATGGATCAACAGATCATTCTAGATTACGACTCTTTGAAAATACAAAAGATCAGGATGGAAATGTGGATGCCAGGGATGTTAATTATGTAAGTGGAATGGATCTTCCTGTTATGGCAGAAGACTGCTATATGGATGAAGATGGAAATCTGTATATCTGTTTTGAATCTGGCGCATATGCGTATCGCGCTAGACCATGTGATCATGTTGATCGAATCGTTTTCATTCCTAGATGTTTATTTGAAGAATAAATGTTAAAATATAAGAAGTTGAGGTAGGTATGGCAAAATTATATTTTTACTATGGAGCAATGGGTTCTTCCAAAAGTGCAAATGCAATGATGGTTGCATTTAACTATCGTGAAAGAGGCCAGAAAGTTTTACTATGTAAAACAGGCGTAGATACAAGAGATGGAGCAAGAGTCATCAAAAGCAGAATGGGTTTAGAAAGTAAATGTGAATTGCTGGATGAAATCTGTCATTGGGAAAAAGAAAAACTTGGCTCTTATAATGTTGTGATTGTTGATGAGGCGCAATTTGCGACAAGTGAACAAATTGATTTTTTAAGTGATATTGTGGATGATCTTCATGTACCTGTCATCTGTTATGGATTGAGGGCTGATTTCCAGAATCACTTATTTCCAGGATCGCAAAGATTGCTTGAAATCTGTGATGAAATCAATGAAGTAAAAACAATGTGCTGGTGTGGGCATAAAGCAATCTGCAATGCAAGATATAATGCTGATGGCATTGTAAGAGAAGGTGCACAAGTCATGCTTGGTGCAAATGATGAATATATTGCTTTATGCAGAAAACACTTTAAGGAAGGGAAATTACACCCAGATCAAGAGGTAGTTGGTTTAACGGATTAAATATTTTGTATTATTTGGAGGGATGATGGCAAATTTTCTTCTAATATTTTATATTGCTTCCGCATGTATTGATTCATACGCTTCAGAACATAATATGATGCGTAATTTTAAGCTTTTCTTAATGCCAGCATTAATGGCATATTTGTCATTTCATGCGAATCATGATGTTTTACTATATATTGCTTTATTATTATCATGGGCAGGAGATGTGTATCTTGTAAATAAAACAAAAAAGAATTATCAGCTGGGATTGATCTCTTTTTTACTTGCACATATTACATATGGTATCTATTTTATTCATCCACTGCCGTTTACAAGTTTAATGTTCTGGGTTGGTGTTTTACTGTATGGAATTGCAGTTTGTCTTTATTTGAAGCTGATTCTTCCTGTAGTACCTGCTTCGTTTAAGAAAGCTACCATTGTATATATGATTACGATTACCTTTATGAGCTTGATGGCGTATGTCAATATGATCAAGACAATGAACATCTTGTCATGGCTTGGAACGATTGTATTCTTGATTTCTGATACCCTGCTTTCTTATCAGACATATACAAAGTCTTCACAAAGAGGTGTGATGGAGACATATAGTATTGCACAATTATTAATTGTTTTAGGAGTCATCTATGCGTCTGGAATATAAACACGCAGATAAGAATGACATTGCATCTATCTTTGCCTTGCAGAAAAGAAATGTACTGCTTTACGAAGATCAGACAGTTGTTGATCTAAGAGAAGTTCTGCAACAGATACAGAATTATCTGCAGGCAAATATTGATTCGTATACAAAGATTGTTTGTGAAGATAATGTTGTTGGGTATTATCGATGCAAAGAAAGCTATGATTTTTCATATGACCTTTCTTTTCTGTATATTCTTCATGAATATCGAAAACAGGGGATTGGAACAAAGGTTTTAGAACATATCAAAGAAAGCTGTGAGGATCCACTTCAAATCATGATTTATCTCAAACAGGTAGAAATCTATGATTTCCTTATGAAAAGAGGATTTGTTGTACAAAGCCAGATTTCACGTTCAAAAATTAGTCTTAAATATGATAAAAAAAATAAGATCGGCTGATCTTATTTTTTGTGGTATAGACGTTTTTGAGAATATTCAGGATCAAACGTTACATTGACACCTAATCTTCTGAAGATATCTGCATCTTCTAAAGGTAATACAACTGTAGAATGTGCTTCTGATCCTTTGAGTTCACTTAAATGTTCCATTGCCTGAGAAACAAGAGGATTTGTTTTTTCTTTCATTGCCAAGGCAATCAATACTTCATCAGAGTGAAGTCTTGGATTGCGATTGCCTAAGTTTTCTACTTTTAATTTCTGAATCAATGAAACGGATTCATGATCAATCAAATCAGTTTCCTGGTCGATATTGGATAGTGCCTTGATTGCATTAACGATACAGGAAGCACTTGGTCCAAATAAATCACTCGTTTTTCCAGTAACAAATTTTCCATCTGGCAACTGTAATGCCATTGCTGGAGAATGTGTTTCATTTGCTTTGTTTCTAGCTCTTAAAACAACATCTCTATCATTGACTGTAATACCACATTCATTCATCAATACTTCAATTTTCTGAACAGAAGATTCTGGCAGTTTATTCTGCTTGTATTGATAAAGTGTCTGATAGTAGCGACGAATGATTTCCTGCTGAGATGCTTCCTTTGCGGCATCCTCATCTGAGATACAGAATCCAATCATATTGACACCCATATCTGTAGGAGACTTGTATGGAGAATCCTTCATGATTTTTTTGATGATACGATTTAGTACTGGGAAGATTTCAATATCTCGATTGTAGTTAACTGCTGTTTTTCCATATGCTTCTAAATGGAATGGATCAATCATATTAATATCATCTAGATCGCAAGTTGCTGCTTCATACGCAAGATTGACTGGATGATGTAATGATAGATTCCAGACAGGGAAACTTTCAAACTTTGCATAGCCACTATGGATGCCATTAGCAGCATCGTGATAGAGCTGTGAAATACAAGTTGCCATTTTACCTGAACCAGGTCCAGGTGCAGTTACAACAACGAGATCCTTTGTTGTTGGAATGTACTGATTCTTGCCAAGTCCTTCACTGGATACAATAAAATCTACATCTGTTGGATATCCTTTGATTGGATAGTGCAGGTAAGATTGAATTCCTGAATTTCTTAATGCATTTCTAAATGCATCCACACCATTCTGATGTGCATATTGTGTAATGACTACACTGCCAACGTAGAGACCTAATTCCTTGAATGCATCAATCAGACGGAATACTTCCTGATCATAAGAGATGCCTAGATCGCCACGTGCTTTTGAATTTTCTATGTTATTTGCATTGATACAGATGATAATTTCAACCTGTTCTTTGAGCTCTAATAAGAGCTTGATTTTATTATTTGGATCATATCCCGGTAATACTCTGGATGCATGGTAGTCCTGGAACATCTTGCCTCCAAATTCCATATATAATTTACCGTTGAACATTCGAATTCTCTCAAGAATTTTATCTCGCTGCATTGAAAGATATTTTTCTGAGTCAAAAGCTTTTTTTATCATGATTTTACCTCGCCCCTAAAGATTATAAAGGAAGTTGCTCATTTTTTAATAAGAAATTTCAATTTTTTTAGGGAGATTTGCTTTTTTTCGTGAATATATATTTTAGGAGGACAACTATATGAGAAAAATAGCAGTAGAAGTTGAGCAGCTGGAATCCTGTGCTGCTCGCATGGAAGAAAAAAATCAGGATTATCTGCATCATTGTGATTTGTTATTTCAATCGGTAGAAACAATGTCGAATGCATGGAATGGGGAAGATAATCGAGCATTTACATCGCAGATTGCTTCCTATGAGTCTAACTTCAGACAGCTTCATCTTCTAGCATCACAATACATTGATTTCTTAAGAAACAGTGCACGTTCGTATCGTAATACACAGCAGGAATTAACAAGCATGGTCAACGCATTAGGAGGAAAGTAACATGGCTAATATTCATATTTCTTTGCAGGAAGTGCAAGATACTGCGAATCAGCTGCGTTCATTAAACATGTTAATGGACGAGGAATTAAATGCAATGAAGAGTGAAATGAATCGTTTAGACAGTTCATGGATCTCAGATGGTTCTTTAGAAATTCGCAACAAATTTAATTTGTTTTCTACACGTTTTGAGAAACAGAAAGAAACAATCAATCAATATGCTAAGTTTTTAGATTTGGCGGTATCTTCTTATGACACATTGGAAACAACGATTACATCAAATGCATCGGGTATGCAGGTTTAATACAGCGCATTTCATAGTTATAACATGTACATTAATATCACTATTAAGTGCATGTAAAGCAAAAGAGATAACATCTATCACTTTATTTGATTGGATCATGACATTAGATGAAGAAGCAGGTATTGGTTCATATACGCAAAAGACACCATATTTTATCAATGTGAGTGAAGATGATGTATGCTTTGATGCGGTACAGGCTGCAGTAGAGTGGGGTGTATTGGATCAATCATATGCTTTTGATCCTGATGAAGTATTAACGAAAGAATATTGTGCATATACATTAATGAATCTTGCTGAAAAGGCAGATGGTGACGTTAATATTAAGGATATTTCTGACTCGAATTTTAAAAAACAGATTGCAGCTGCAGTGAGTAGTGGACTCATGAAATTAGATCATCGCTCTATGTTTTATCCAAAACAGGTTCTTGATCAAAAAGAAGCAATGGCGTATTTAGAAAAAGCCGTCACATACATTAACAATCGCGAAATAACTGATACCCATACAGAGATTACATGGAATCAGAATACGGATGTAAAAGATATCGTTCCTGTATCCTATGATGCATCTTCTTGTTCCATACAGATTGATGATCCTTCTTTACAGGAAGGGAATCTCGTTCATTTTCAAGATGCATATGAAGAACTGTATTTTCAGATTGCAAGAATAGATGGTACAACTGCATACTTGAAAGAAATGGATTTACTGGACTATACAGAAGATATGGATCTTTCCAGCAGTCAGGAATTGAATTTTGAAAATGCTGAAATCATTGATGGTGAAGGAGAGATATTACAGGAAACATCTTTTACAAATCATTTGACAATGATGTCTACAAAACCTCTGCAAAGAACGTTTTATATTGGTGAATTTAATGTTGTGGTAAGTGTAAGTGGAACGGCAGTGAAAGCAGAAGTGAATAAAGTATTACCGTATGGTTCAAAAGTTTATGGATCATTAAAACTAAGTGGAATGCATGTTGATTATCAATGGAACAGCAAAAAGAAAGATGTCAAAGATGCATACTTTAAAGTTAAGTTTTCAACCAATGAAAGCTTTGGATTAAAGAATGGTTCCTATAAAAATCTGTATGGTGATTTCTCAAAGGCTGACAGCCAGAATCTGCTTTCTTCTTTACCGCAGATGTTTGTTGAAAAACAAGATGTTGTAGAAAGCAGTTTAGAGCTATGCAAAATCAAAGTACCCATCAATGGTGCACCAATGATGCATGTATCTGTTGGATTGCGTATGAATCTGTATGCTTCTGGCAGAGTTGAACTATCTTTTACACAGAATTCTGAAATTGGCTGTGAAGTGAAAGATGGAAAGATGCGTATGATTCATACAATGGATCAAACAAATACAAATCGTTTGAAAGCAAATACAAGAGCAGGTGCAGGCATTGATGTTGGCTTGAATCTAGCTTCGTTACGATTGATGGATGTGAGTTTGAATGCTGCGGCAGAAGCTGCATTAAAAACATCATTGCATATTTATGAAAATGATGAGCATAAAGTGATTCCAACTGAAGTTGGAAGTGACGTGATGGATGAAGTGCTCGAAGGAAATTCTTCGATTCTTGTATGTAGTGATATCAATGCAGATCTTGTCTTATATCTGAAGATGAACAGTGCAAAATCACAGCTTGGAAAGCTTGGATTCACAAAAAGAAGTGATTTAGCGAAACAGTCTTTACTTCCAAAAGGGAAAACACATTTAGAAAACTTTCAATTCGTTTCAAAATGTACGAGAAAAGATCGTTTGAAAGCAACAAAGCTAGATTCACTTTCAGTCAGTAAGAAAATACAGCTTGTAGACTATTCCTTTGTTGTTCATGCAGGATATGTAAAAGCGATTGGTATCAAAGCATTGCCAGAAGGCTATACAAAAAATGATCTTGTATATACTTCTTCAAATACAGATATTGCAAGTGTAGATGCAGATGGAAACGTCAGTGGATTACAAAGCGGCAGTGTGGTTGTAACAGTGGCTACGAGTGATAAGAAACATTCTATTTCCTGTAATGTATTAGTGAGTGAAAAATAAAATATGATTTTATGGATCAGAGAGAACGATACATGTTATCCATATGTATTGAAATACAGACAAGAGAAAATCATGATTTCTAACTACGCATTGACTGTTACAAAAAACAACACACAAGTGTATTTACGATCTGTACGGAATATTACATTAAGCAAAACTGTGTTAAACAATGAAGAAGTCTGTGAAATGCATAAAGGAAACAATGTAGTTGCACAATTTTTACTGCTCATAGAACAGAACGAAAACATCTATCATAAATATGCAATGAAAGATCGTATTTTGATTGGTGGAGAAGAGCATTGTGATATTGTTATTCCTTCCTTGGCAGATGTTGTATTAAAAATTGATACAATACAACATCTCATCATTTCCTGTAGAGAATATCCATTTATTTCCTTTAACGAGAATGCATTTCTTCAAGATACAACATATCAATTTTTGGATGTCTTATGCATCTATGGATTACGTATGATCTTTATGGATGATGGCATTATGTTGCGTACTCTTGCAGGTGAAGAAATTCATCTGCAGGAGTATGTTTCTCAGAAAAAGGAAATGAGTTTTTCACAGGAAAAGAAAATTCGAGTGATCCAAAATCATGTTCCACCATACACTGATGAATTGCAGTATGATATTCCATTACTATTAGAAACAATTTATCCCTCACATTCACGACCATTTCTTTTAGAGACAGGACCTGCATTACTTATGTCCTCTGCTTCTTTATCCGCAGGACTATTTGCGGCATATCAGAGCTATATGAATGGAAGAGATGTGTATTCACTCATACCAATGATTCTTCTGCCTTCTGTGATGCTTGTTTCTTCTTTATTGTTTCAGCCATTGAATCGAATGTATGATGCTCTACAAAAGAAAAAAATAACCAGACAAAACAATCAGAAGGAACAGGAATGGATTGATGCGTATCATACGTATTATGATTCTTTTGTATCTGCGTATAGAAAATATATGGATTTGTATTTTCCTTCCTGTACACTTCTAAAATATAAAATTGAAACGAAAGAAGATCGATACATGCATTCTATCTATGATGGAATTCAACTGCGTTTCTTTGATGCAAAAGATGTGATTCATCAAAACGTTGATGAAAAACTGAAACAGACAAATGATGAAAATCTGTATCCAAAAATTAATTCATTCAATACATATCATAAGATTGCGATAAAAGATGAAGAAGAATTGTATCTAAAATATATCTTCCTGCAATTCGTCTACTTATATGACTGTCCATGTGTTGTGTATGCGGATGCTTTCTGGCTTAAGAAACATCAATGGATTCGTCTTGTTCCAAATTGTCTGTATCATAATCAAAGAATGATTACTTCCTCATATAAAGAAGCAAAAGATTTTTGTGAATGTTTGAAAGATAAAAAGTTTTTAACGATCATCATTGATCAGAAAGATGTTCTAGAAAATGAAGCAACAATTGTATTTACAAAAGATATTGATACATTGCAGTGTGATTTAGCAATCGATATAGAAAATACAAGTGCATATGACTATTTATCACAGAAACAGTTTTCTTTTACATATGATATATGTGAATTAGATATGCAATACCTTTTATATCATCTGCAGAAAGAATCATGGATCCTGCATCAGAAACAGCAGGATTTCTTTTCCATACAGAATATGGAGAGGGTAACGATGCATGATATTTATGAACGCTGGCATAGAAATGATATTAATGAAGGCTTATTGGCAGTGATTGGCAGTGATAAGAATGGAGAGCATATTCAACTAGATCTGAATGAGAAGAAGGATGGTCCACATGGATTGGTTGCGGGTATGACAGGCAGTGGAAAAAGTGAACTGATTATTACGATGTTGTTATCTATTGCATTGAATTATTCCTATGAAGATGTGAATTTTGCTTTGATTGATTTTAAAGGTGGAGGCACAAGCAATGCATTAAAATCATTACCGCATGTGTGTGGTACGTTATCAAATCTAGATACAAAACATATGGAAAGAGCTTTGGTTTCTTTTCAGAATGAATGTATTGAACGACAGAAGAATATACAAAACATGAATGAAAGAAGTGTTCATCCAATTACAGATATTACTTCGTATCGAAAGCATCTTTCTCAATTTTGTGATTTACCTAAAATGGCAGATTTAGTGATTGTTGTGGATGAGTTTGCGGAAGTGAAAAGACTGCAGCCTGATTTTCTGCGTGATCTTGTTTCAATTGCACGCATTGGAAGAAGTTTAGGGATACATTTGATTCTATGTACGCAAAAACCAGCAGGAATTATTAATGAAGAAATCTGGGCAAATTGTTCATTTCAGATTGTTTTGAAAGTTGCAAGAAATCAAGACGCGCATGAAGTAATTCATGAACCATTTGAAATGGATTGCAAAAAACCTGGCGATTTTATTTTGTATAGTACGTATCAAGGGCTGGTTCATGGAAGAAGTGCATATGCTTCCAGTAAGACAAAACATGCGAATAATCGTGTTGATATATTGCATTTGAATGGAAGTGTACAATGTACCAACGATATCGAAGCAGAATCTCCATGCAGTGAGATCCTGCAATTATTTCAAGCATCAATGCATGATCCTATCAAACAATTATGGAAACAGCCATTGGGGCAATTATCATATGAATCAACATATCTACCATTTGTATTCGCAAAGGCAGATGATTACTATCATCGAACATATATTGACTTATATCTGTATTCCACACAGAAAAGAAATACAGTATTTCTTTGTTCCAATTTAGATGCTAGAAAGAATTGTCTTTCTTCGATTTTGCATGTTCTTTTTGTTTCTATGCAGCAGGAAGAATTATTTGTGATTGATGATTTGCATTTTTTTGAAAAGCAATGGCAGATAATGCATCCAAACTGGATTACACTTTGTGACAGTACAAATGCAGAACTGATCCATAATGTATTTCACTATCTAAAAAAACAAAAAAAAGAAAAGATTCTCTTGATTACAGATTTATCCAAATTTCTTCAGGAAGATGAACAATATCCAATTTTGTTTCATGAAATACTCGAACATGCTTCCATGTACGAGATGCATGTCATTACATTCGTATCCTCTTGTGATACATTGCGCTATCGAGATCTTGTATTTCTAGAAAATCGTTATGTCTTGCAAAGTGAAACACTTCAACAGATCCAGCAGTTTTTAGAAACTGGTGAGAAGAAAATTTGCTCTGCAGTGAATGAAGGACTCTGTAAAATGGATCATGTCCTTTCATTTCAGTTATTGGAAACATCTACTTCACAACTCGTTCAAATTTTAAAGCAATCACATGCAAATACTAAAAAGACAATGATTCCATGCATGCCAGAAAGAATTGATCGAACACAATACAAAGGTGGAAAAATTCCGCTAGGAATTTCCTATACAGATTACGCATGGTTGACACTTATGCCAACACAATCTATCTACGTTGTTTCTATCTATAAAGAAGAATGGATTGCTTATCGTAAAACAATGCAAATGTATGCAAAGTGTACAACAAGAAAAGATTCAGATGAAGAAGATGGCCAGTTGATTTTCCTTTCTTTAGATGAATATCGGAAAAAGCATGCAGAAGATCGTGATGTTTTGTATGTTGGTACATCCTTTCATCAACAATATACATTTCATTCCAGATATGAAATAAAGAATGAATATCAGGCAATTTATTTTCATGCATATGAAAGCACTCTTGTGAGGATAGTATGATTATTCTATACATTGATGATGTCATTTATGAAACACAATATGAAGTACGTACAGATACTACAATATCGTTTTATGAACTGGTTCATACATGTAGAAAAATGTTGTTTTGTGAAAAACAACAGGAAAGACAGCTTGTTGTGTATGAAAAATATTCTCATATGGAATGTGATGTTGATGTGTCGTTATCTACTTTATTCATACAAAATGGAATGTCATTTTATGTGTTGTGATGATAAACTAGTTACTAGAGGTGATATAGTATGAAATTTAATGAGATGAAATATGAACGTCCTGATTTTGATGTCATGAGTCAGAAAATGAATGCATATGTTGATCAGTTAGAACAGGCAGAAAATGCAGAAGCATTTTTAAAAACATTCTTTGCATTAAACAAAGAAAGAATTCATTTACAGACAATGATTATCTTGTGTCAGGTGCGTCATTCAATTAACACTGCAGATGCATTCTATGATGCTGAAAACAACTACTGGGATGAAACAACTCCAAAGTATGACAGTATTGATACAAGAATGATGAAAGCATGTATCAATGCTCCATTTAAAGAAGAGTTGAAAAAAGAAATTCCAGAAACATTTTTCCAGTTAGGTGAATGTAAACTGAAAGCTTTTGATGAATCAATTATTCCAGAAATGATTGAAGAAAATAAGCTATGTACAGAATATGGAAAGTTAAAAGCATCCGCACAGATTCCATTTGAAGATAAAATCTATAATTTATCTGAAATTGCAGCTGTATCTCAAGATCTTGATAGAAACCGCAGAAAGAATGCATATGATGCTAAGATGAAGTTCTATGCAGAACATGAAGCAGAATTTGATCGTATCTATGATGATATGGTAAAAGTCCGTACAAAAATGGCAAAGAAGCTTGGCTTCAATGATTATGTAGAACTTGCATACTATCGTATGAATCGTCTGGATTATGATAGAAAAATGGTAGCAGGGTATCGTAAACAGGTTTTAGATTACTGCACACCTTTAGCAAGCAAAATCATTGAAAAGCAGAGAGTTCGTTTAGGACTAGATGAAGTTGAATACTATGATTTTGATCTGCATTTTAAGAATGGAAATCCAAAACCAGCAGGAAGTAAAGATGCACTTGTTGCTTCTGCAGTAAAGATGTACCACGAAATGAGTGAAGAGACAGGCAAGTTCATCGATGTTATGAATGATAATGACTTGTGGGATCTTGAATCTCGCAAGAACAAAGAAATGGGTGGATATGAAACTGAAATTCCTGAATATCATGTTCCATTTATCTTCTCTAATTTCAATGGTACTAGTGGAGATGTTGATGTATTAACCCATGAAGCAGGACATGCATTCCAGACATACATGGCAACAGATATTGAAATTCCAGATGTCTGCTGTCCAACAATGGAAAGTGCAGAAATTGATTCTATGAGTATGGAATTCTTTGCGTATCCTTGGATGGAATTATTCTTCCATGAAAATGCAGAAAAGTATAAATATGATCATCTTTCTCATACAATTACATTCCTTCCATATGGTGTATTAGTTGACCATTATCAGGAAGAAGTATATACACATCCAGACTGGTCTATGGAAGAAAGAAAGCAATGCTGGAGAAAACTGGAAAAGATGTATGTACCATTCAAGAAATATACAGGCTGTGATATTTTAGAAAGAGGCTGCTGGTGGTATCAACAGAACCATATTTTCCAGTCACCATTCTATTACATTGACTACACATTGGCACAGGTATGTGCGCAGCAGTTCTTCATCCGCAAAGATAAGAATGATGAAAACTACTGGAAGGATTATCTACACTTATTAAAGCTAGGCGGCACAAAATCTTTTACGAATCTATGTAAGGAAGCAAACATCAAAGTTCCATTTGAAGAGGGAACAATCAAAGAAATTATGGAATATCTAGATAAAAAGCTAGATTCTGTAGATGATTCAAAATTCAATGGATAAAAAAAGAGCTATATCAGTATGTTACTGGTATAGCTTTATTTTTCATTGTTTGTTTGTGAATGCTTTTAAGAATTCTTTTGTTCTTTCACTTGTTGGGTGATTGAATAATGCATCTGGTGTTCCTTGTTCCTCAATGACACCTTGATCCATAAATACAACGCGATCAGATACGTCTTTCGCAAAACTCATTTCATGCGTAACAATGATCATTGTAAGACCTTCTTTTGCAAGATCCTTCATGACATTCAATACTTCTCCAACCATTTCAGGATCTAATGCAGAAGTTGGTTCATCAAACAACATGAGCTTTGGATTCATGCATAATGCACGTGCAATCGCAACTCTTTGCTTTTGACCACCAGAAATCTTAGAAACAGAAGCATTCGCAAATGCATCCATACCTACTTTTTTTAGGTACATCATTGCTTTTTCTTTTGCTTCTTCTTTAGAAATCTTTAATACCTTTACCTGTGGAAGAATACAGTTTTCAATGACATTTTTATTGTTGAATAAATTGAACTGCTGGAAACACATACCAACTTTAGCACGGTATGCATTGATATCTTTTGTATGAAGGATATCTTCATCAAATACTTTGATAACACCATCATCTGGTTTTTCAAGAAGGTTGATGCATCTAAGAAGGGTGGATTTACCAGAACCACTTCTTCCAATCAGACATACAACTTCACCTTCATTGACATTGAAGTCAACACCTTTGAGAACTTCAAGAGATCCAAAGCTTTTATGAATGTTATGAATTTCAACGAGAGACATAATCGCTGTTTGCTCCTTTCTGTTCTTTTACTTCAATGTATGAAATACTTCTTGGTTCTGTAGAACTCATTGGAAGTGAAACTGTTGTATCCTTGTTGAGCTTCTTTTCGATGAGATTCAGAATCAAAGCGCAGACACTTGTTAAAATCAGATACATCATTGCTTCAATGAAGTATACAGTTGTGAACTGGAATGTTGATCCAGCAATCGATTTAGACTGGAACATCAATTCTGTAATAGAGATGATCATTAATACAGAAGAGTCCTTGATATTAACAATCAATTCGTTGCCAATTGCTGGGAAAGCATTCTTAATTGCCTGTGGCAATACAACAGAGAACATTGTCTGTGCATTTGACATGCCTAAGCTGCGTGCTGCTTCTGTCTGGCCGATATCTACTGCCTGAATTCCTGAACGAATGATTTCTGCCATATAGGCACCAGTATTGACTGTGATAACAAAGCAGGCAGCAGTGAAGTTATTCCAGTGAATGACATCCAGCAATGCATAGTAGATGAATACTGCCTGTACCATCATTGGTGTACCACGGAAGATTGTGATATAAACAGTGATAATAAAATCGATGATCTTTTTGAAAATTCTAGAAGCTTTAGAAGAGGTGAGATCTAAGCGAATTGCTTTGATACCACCTACAACTAAACCTAGAATAAATCCACACCCTGTACCAATCAGGGCAATGATCATTGTTGTTCTAACACCTAGTAATAAGCTAGGTGCATATTTTGTGAGTATTTGAATAATCGCGTTTATATTCATGAATGATTATTCCTCGTTAGCAGGCTGACGATTGACAGCTTCTTCCATCCATGTATTTCTTGTATCTGTATCAATTGTCTTTAATGCATCCTGTAAAGCATTTAATAATTCATCGTCACTCTTACGTACAGCAATAGAAACAGAAGTATCAGCTTCAAAACCCTTGCCTTCAGCAAATCTAACGATAGCTAAATCAGGATTTGCGGAAACAACACCGTTAGCAACTGGAAGTTCACTTGTCACTGCATCAACAGATCCAGCCTGTAAAGCCTGGATTGCTGCTGGGAATGTTTCTGCAGCAGGCATATGATTTACACCAGGAATCTGATCAATGACTTCATCATAGATTGTGTTCATCTGACCTTGTACTGTAGCACCCTTGAAATCTTCAAGGCTAGTTGCACTTGTATATTGAGAATCCTTCTTAACAATGAGTACTTCTTCAGATACATAGTATGGATCTGTGAAGTTAACCTGCTGCTTACGTTCATCTGTAGCCGTCATACCAGCAATGACAGCATCGATCTGATTGTTATTTAAGGATAAGATCAGGTTATCCCAGTCAAGCTTAACGATTTCTACTTTCTTACCAATCTTGTCAGCTAAATTCTTCGCAACAACGACGTCATATCCATCACAATAGTCAGCAGATGAGATTGGCTGTGTATATTCGCCTTCCTTTGTTGTGGACCAGTTGAATGGTGCATAGTTGCATTCCATACCAACTCTAAGTGTATCGCTGCTGTCTGTTGAAGAAGCTGCGGAAGACGCGGAAGCGTTAGATGCACATCCTGTTAATAAAGCTGCGCATGCAAGTACTGTTAGACTCTTTCTGATTGTGTTCATAATAATTTACCTCCTAGAAATTAAATAAAACCGTATGCGATATTACATACGGTTTCTAACTTCTATGTACGTATCTAATAGCGCCACTTCTTGTTTGAAGGAGTGATATAGATATTTTCTATATCCCCACGTCAATCATTTGCCAATGACTGACGTTCGGCGATGATTGCCTTTCGTATGATTCAACGCCTGCCAGCTCCTCATACTACTCATCTGCACCGCTACCTCTATATGCGATTTCATTTAATGACCAAAGTATACTACATAAATCAAACAAATCAACAATATTTTGTTATAATTTTTGTTATGGACGGAATTATTTTAGTAAAAAAGCCAAAAGGTATGACATCTTTTACTTGTGTTTCGCAGGTAAAAAGACGTGTCAATGAAAGAAAAGCAGGGCATTCAGGAACATTAGATCCAAATGCAGAAGGGTTTATGATCATTGCATTAGGAAAGTGTACAAAGTATTTACCATATTGCGTCAGCAATCATAAACATTATCAGGCAACATTTGCATTAGGAAAAAGATATGATACACAAGATGTATGGGGCGAAGCTGTAGAAGAAAAGACACCATCTATGCATTCACAGGAAGAACTAGACAATTTATGTCGTTCTTTTACAGGCGTTATCCAGCAGGTTCCACCAATGTACAGTGCTTTAAAAAAAGATGGAAAGAAACTTTATGAATATGCTAGACAAGGCATTGAAGTAGAACGGAAAGCAAGAGAAGTAGAAGTTTCTTCTCTTTCTGTAAAGAAGCTAGATGAGAATCTATATGCAATGGATGCGGTTGTATCCAGCGGAACATATATTCGAACACTCATTGAAGATTATTGTAAAGCAATGGGTGAACTTGGCTATATGACTTCTTTAAATCGATGTGGTATTGAACATCTGACATTAGAAGATGCCATAGCAGTTGAAGATGTGAATGAAAACAGTGGAATTGATCCATTCAAGGTATTTGATCCTTCCTGGCCAGTCTTAGAGTGTGATAGAGTGAAAGATATCAAGAATGGAAAGAAGTTAAAACTTAACACAGATGAAAAACGTGTTATTCTAGTACATGGCTGTGAAATACTTGCAGCATATGAAAAGAAAGATGATGGGCTTTATCATAGCGTGAGAGGTTTATTTTAATGCGTATTATTAAGATGGGAATTGATACAAAAAGAGTATATACGAATCCAATGTGTGCGTGTATTGGATATTTTGATGGTATGCATAAAGGACATCAGCAACTGATTCGTCATACGATTGCAATGTCTAAAAGACTACACTGTGAATCTGCATTGATTACATTTGATCCAGATCCATGGGTAACAATCAAACATATCAAAGATGTAAAGCACATCACTACAATGCGTGAAAGAATCAATCGTGCAGTAGAATATGGCATTCAGAATATTATTATTCTGCAGTTTACATCAGAATTTTCTCAATTATCTCCAGAAGACTTTGTTAATGAAATCTTATCCAAGATTTCATTAAAGGGAATTGTGTGTGGGTTTGATTTTCATTATGGTGCAATGGGAAAAGGCAGTGCAGAAACATTAAAACAGACGGAAGGTCTTGAAGTAGATGTTGTAGAAGCCATTGAAGATGAAATGGGAAAGATTTCATCAACACGTATTTCTCAATGTATTGAAAGTGGAAATATTGAAGAAGCAAATGCAATGCTTGGCTATCGTTTCCGCATCAGCGGAATCGTTGTACACGGAAGACATCAGGGACATGCCATTGGCTTTCCAACAGCGAATGTACAATATGATTCTGAATATCTTCTTCCAAAAAGTGGTGTATATGCAGGATATGTCGTATTTGATAACAAGCGCTATGAAGCAATGATCAATCTTGGACATAATCCAACATTCAACTATAGAAATGACATGTCTTTAGAGGCGCATATTTTAGATTTTAATCAAGAACTCTATGGCAGATACGTCGGCGTAGAGTTTGTTCGCTTTATTCGTGAAGAAAAAAGATTTAACTCCAAAGGAAATCTAATCATGCAGCTAGAACAGGATATTTTAAATACAAAAAAGATACTAAAAGAATATGAATGAACAGTTTTTACTTCAAATGCAGCAGATACTCAAAGATGAGTATCCAGCATATTTAGAAAGCTTATCAAATCCACCAACAAGAGGATTTCGTATCAATCCTTTAAAAACAAACGAAAAAGATTTCTTTGAGAAAGTGAATGTTTCTCATACAAAAAGTCCATATGCAAAATATGGATACTATACGGATGATAAGAAATATGGCTCTATGCCAGAATATGCTTCTGGTGCTTTTTACATGCAGGAAGCAAGTGCATCGAGTGCTGTAACTGTTATGGATCCAAAGGGTGGCGCAGTGATACTGGATATGTGCGCTGCACCTGGTTCAAAGACAACAGAGATTCTTGAACTATTAGAAAATCAAGGATTGCTTGTATCAAATGAAATTGATAAGAAGCGCAGTCATATCTTACTGGAAAATGTTGAAAGAAATGGTGCCAGCAATTGTATTGTTGTAAGCAATGATCCACTTCAGCTAGCAAAACAGTTTCCTGGCTTCTTTGATATGGTTTTATGTGATGCGCCATGCAGTGGAGAAGGCATGATGCGTAAAAATACAGAAGCAGTGGACCAATGGACACCACAGCTTGTAGAACATTGTGCTTCTGTTCAGAAAGAAGTTTTAGAAAGTGTATATACGTGTTTGAAAGAAGATGGCATTCTTCTATATTCAACATGCACTTTGAATTTAAAGGAAAATGAATATCAGATCAAACAGTTTTTAGAACGTCATCCAGACATGCAGATGATGGATACAAATGTAGATTTTGGAAGACGTGCCTTGCTGGAAGAACATGACATTCAAAAAGCCATTCGTATCTATCCAATGGATCAAGGAGAAGGTCACTTTATCGCAAAAATGAAAAAGTGTTCTAGTACTCCACCATGTTCCATCAAACAGCTGAAGTCAGATTTAATTCCAAAGGAATTACTGTCTTTACTGAAAGATACGATAGAAGAAGTGTATCCATATCTGTATTTTAAGAATAACAGGCTTTATGGTGGAACATATCCTTTTATTGATACTGGAAAATTACATTTATTAAGAAATCAGGTATATATTGGAGAAATGCTCAAGGGAAGATTTGAATTCTCTCATCATTTCTTTATGTCTTCCTATTCTAAATTTAAAAACACTTATGAAATGAGTGATGAAGAAGTCAGAAGGTATATGCATGGTGAACAGATTTCAGCAAATGTTCAGAAAGGATGGGTAGCGATGTGCTATCATGGTTTTGTCGTTGGTGGTGCAAAAAGTGATGGACATGCATTAAAAAACAAATATCCAAAAGCTTTTCGTACAAGATAGGTATATATGAACTTAGAATTATTTGATTTTATAGAAGATACACTTTCCTATTTTGAAAGGAAAAATCCTTCCTATGTGTATGCACAGGGAAGAATTCTTGAAACATATTCACAATTGTATCCTTCAGAAAATACAGCGGTGATTCATTTACATACACGCATTAAAAGTAAAGACAGTCTGAAGGAAAAAATGATACGCAATCATTTCTATTTAGATTATAAAACTCCACAGGAAGCCATTGATAACCTGCATGATCTTGTTGGAATTACGGTTGAATGCCGATTTATTCGTAATGAACATGAACTGTATCGTTCTTTGTTTTCTCATTTTGAAAGACAGAAGAGTGGATATGCGTTATGCAAAGAAAATGAGAATTTATTTCTTGATCTTTCTCAGCCGCAGCCACAGCTGCAAAGAAATGGATTCACGATTTATCGTTTAGATGGCTATTATCTGTTCAATGAAGAAAAAATCAACTATGAACTGCAGATCAAGTCACTTGTTCATAACTTCTGGAGCAACATTGAACACGAAGTTGTCTATAAAAATCCTGACTTTGTCATGTATGATCAGTTCAATAAAGAAATGCTTGGTGCAATTCGCGATAATCTAGATGTTGTAGATCGACAATTGGAAATCATGTATAAAGAAATCTCCAACCAGTCTCATCAGGCACAGATTGGTATGGATGAAAAAGGATTCAAGACATTTGTTGCTAGAAGCATCAATGAACTTGTAAATCGAAAGATGAAAGATTCTTTAGGATTTGCGACAGACTTTAAGAAGTGTTCTGCAATTCTTGCACAGTATATTTATGTAAGAGACTTTGTGAATGGAGAACACAATCAGGTAACAATGATAGACTATATGGAATTGTTGAATTATCTGAATGATTCAGAAATTGATTTCAAGCAGAAAATTGAAATCAAGTGTACATTCACTCCACAAGATCCATTTGTTCGTAAAATGTCTGATTACTGGATCAACGAAATGAATCACAATTTCCTGTGGCATATTTTCTTCTGCATGTTATTTATTATCCGACCAGGAAATAACGAAGAAGATTTTATGGATTTTATTGATGTGATACGTATTTTGATCATCCAGCCTGGATGGTTTGCAGATTCATTTATGAAGATGAGCGTAGAAGAGGGCGATAAAGTTCGTGATATGCTGGAAGAAACATTAGCGAATGCTTTGATTGATGCAAATACAATTGAAATCGTACATGAAGATATGATGTATGAATGTATGCTTCGCTTCCGTAAAAAAGTGAATGCGTTGGATTTATTGTATGATTCTTATGAAGAATTGATGGAAAATGAAGAATCCATCCGCTCATCTCTATATCACGATATTTATACAATCTTTCATTGAAATCATGTATAATAACAAAGAAGAGGTAATCATATGGCACAAGATTATGTAGTATTAAATGAAACAGATGAAATGGGTGTTGTCGCAATGAACAAGGCAGTATTTAAGAGTATTGCGGAAATCAGCATCAATGATATTGAAAATGCAGTGAGAATTCCAGAAACAACATTTACAAAACCATTATCTGTAAAGATTGAAGAAAACAAGCTTCATATCACAGCTTTTATTAAGCTGAAGTATGGTGCGAATGTAAAAGCAACATGCGAACTTGTACAAAACAAGATTTATGAAAATATTGAATTTATGACAGGTTTTAAAGCAGCAGATGTTACTGTAAATGTCGTAGATTTTGAAATTTAGTATTGACATATTTGAATACTTATAGTTTAATATTTGAGTAATTTAAAAAACGGAAAGAAGAAGCACATACTTCTCACCTGATGTTTATAAACTTGGGTAAGTGGCCGATAAGATCGTATAGAACTTTTAGGCAGGTGCGGCTTTAGTATCTGCTTTTTAATATTATGACAGGAGGTTTGCTTGGGAAAGGTTAAATTTAACAAAAACAGACACAAAGAGCCTACAGATATTGTAAATGAGGCTATCCGTGACAGAGAAGTGCTCGTCATTGGATCTGATGGAACTCAGCTAGGTGTCATGTCACGTCGTGATGCATTACAGAAAGCATATGACGAAGATCTCGATTTGTTGTGCGTTGCACCTAATGCACAACCACCAGTATGTAAGATCATTGATTATGGACGCTATCGTTTTGAACAGCAGAAGAAAGAACGAGAAGCTAAAAAGAATCAACAGACTGCAGAAATGAAATCCTTACGTGTATCACCAGTAATCGATCAGCATGACTTTGATACGAAGGTTAAACGTGCAAAGGAATGGTTAAGCGATGGACAGAAGGTGAAGATCGACATGCGTTTTAGAGGACGTATGATCACTCGCCAGGAAGTTGGTAAACAGGTATTGGATAAGTTCACTGAGCAAGTCTCGGATGTTGCAGACGTAACAAAGCCACCAATGTTGGAAGGCAATACGATGTCTGTTACATTCTCACCTAAGAAAGGAAAATAAAAGGAGATTGTTATGAAAGCAAAAGCTAGAAAGCCAAAGAAGATCAAAATGAAGACAAAAAAGACTTTCGCAAAACGTTCTAAGTTAACTGGAACAGGAAAGTTAAAGGTACAGCACAACTACGTATCACATTTCGCAGCAAATAAGACTCACAAGCAGAAGATGCATCTTGCTAAGTCTACTACTGCTCACAGCACAGATTTCAAGCGCGACAAGCAGCTTTTACAGGGTTAATAGGAGGCTAAGAAGAGATGAGAGTTAAAGGAAGTACACCTACACGTAACAGACGTAAGAAGGTTTTGAAACTCGCTAAGGGTTATTTTGGATCAAAACATCTTTTATACAGAACAGCCAATGAACAGGTAATGCGTTCTCTACGTTATTCCTACATTGGAAGAAAACAGACTAAGAGAGAAATGCGTAAGCTTTGGATTGCTCGTATCAACGCAGCAGTTAGACAGTATGATCTATCATACTCCAAGTTCATGCATGGTTTAAAGCTTGCTAACATCAACGTTAACCGTAAGATGCTTTCTGAAATCGCTATTCATGATGAAAAGGGATTCAAGGATCTTGTTGACGCTGCTAAGGCTCAGTTAGAAAAGTAATTTAATAGAATGAGGGAAACCTCATTCTAATCTATGGTGCGTTGGTGAAGCGGCTTAACACATTGCCCTCTCAAGGCAACATTCACGGGTTCGAATCCCGTACGCATCACTTTTGAAATGGTAGAAATACCATTTTTTTGTTATAATTTTTATTACGAGGAAAATTCTATGACTTATACTTTTCATCTAGATACAGATCCATTGCAGATGGACGATTTTGTAGAAAATCATGAACAAAACAGCTTATACCAATGTTCCAGATGGGCAAAAGTAAAAAACAACTGGGAACATTTTTTTACTTCATGTAGAGAAGAAGATAAAATTGTTGCGACTGCTTTAGTCTTAAAAAGAAAAATGCCATTTGGCAAATGCTTATTTTATATTCCACGCGGACCAGTCATGGATTATCACAATCCAGAACTTGTTTCTTTTTTTCTGAATCATCTTGTTGCACTTGCAAAACAACATCATGCGATTGCATTGCGTTTTGATCCAAATGTGTTTTCAAGAAAATATGCATATAAAGAAAAAGATCAGGATCATCCAATGGAAAATGAAGATGTTGTGGCCTTATTAAAACAGAATCATGCACATCATTCTGGATATACAATTAACATTGAAGAAACAACACAGCCACGTTTCAATGCTTCTATGACACCACAGGAGTATATGAAACGTATTGATAAGAAAGTTCGTCAATCGATTGCAACTTCTGAAAAGAAAGGTGCTCAATTTTATGAAGGACATCAATACATCCATGAATTTGCACAGGCAATGAAATATACGGAACAAAGAAAAGGCGTAGCTTTAAGAAATGAAGAATACTTTAAAAGGATGGCTGATGTCTACGGTGATCAATGTATTATCATGGTCGCAAAACTGAATTTTCCTAGACAGATTGCTTATTTGAATGAAACACTGCAAAAAGCACAACATGATTTAGAAGCGACACCATATGAAAAACAAAAGAAGCAATTTCAAAAGACAATTGATAATGCAACAAATGAATTATCCAAATTGAAAGAAGAATATAAAAAAGAAGGAAGGGATGAAATCATTCTTTCTGGCAAACTTGCAATCTTCAATAAGAATCGTATGGAATTTGTATATGCTGGCAACAACGCAGAATATTTAAGAATGCGTACGATTTATGCATTATATGGAAAATATTTTGACATAGCTGAAGAAAAGAATATCCCATATGTTTCGATGGGTGGAATTGAAGGAACGCTGGATGATGGCCTAACAAAATTTAAATCTAGCTGGTGCATGGATGTAGAAGAATATATTGGTGAATTCAATATTGTATTAGATCAAGTTGTTTATACATTATTTGATAAAGTATATCCATGGGTATTAAAACAAAGTGCAAGATTAAGAACAGGGAAAGAAAGAGTCACAGTAAGACAGTGAGTACTGCTGTGATTTTTTATACTTAAAACAGAGCAATCTTCTAAAATGTACTTTGCTAACTGTTTGGTGAAAAAAAGCTATAACAGTATCCACTACAAATGAAAGAATGTTTGTAATACTTTTCTGAAAGAAGCATAAATCTGAAAGCGCTTCTTTCAAAAAAAGTAAATAATTTATTAAATTTTAATATTTTGTTTTCTTTCAAAGGACTATAATATTCCGCGCACAAAATGAAAGAAGGCAGAATATGAATTATCAATTCCATCTATCAACAGATGTATCACAATTTAATACATTTGTCATCCATAGTGATCAGAATAATCTATTTCAGTGTACACCATGGGCAGATGTTAAAAATAACTGGGAGCATTTATATGCTTCTGTAACAAAGGAAGATAAAATCGTAGCTACCGCAATGGTATTGATTCGTCATTTGCCAATGCATAAAACACTATTCTATGTTCCTCGTGGTCCAATTATGGATTATGACAATCATGAACTTGTATCATTTATGCTTGATCAATTAAAGAAAGAAGCAAAGAAACGTCATGCAATCGTATTACGTTTTGATCCTGCAGTTCTTTCTTGCAAATATGCATATAAAGATCGTAATGAACAACATGAGTTTCATCATCAGGATGTCATTGATTATTTGAAATCGATAGGATGCAGACATAAAGGTTTTACAGTCAATATCAGTGAAGCAACGCAGCCTCGCTTTAATGCAGAAATGGACGTTATGCCTGATTATAGAGAACATCTAGAACACAAGACAGCGAAATGTATTCGTGCTGCAGAACACAAAGGCATTGAAGTATATGAAGGAAAAGAATATATTCATGACTTTGCAAAAGCAATGCATTATACAGAAGTGCGTAAACAGATTGCATTAAGAAATGAAGATTACTTTAAAAATCTGATGGATGTATATGGAGATCATGCAATCTGCATGGTCACAAAGCTAAACTTCAAAAAACAGTTAAAGAAGCTAGAAGAATCTATTCAGGATATTCAGACACAACTGTCATCAGAAACAATCAAAAAGAAACAGAAGAATCTGTTGCTTCAACAATTGAAAAATGATGAATCTGAATATGATAAATTAAAGAAAGACTATGAAAGAGAAGGTAAAGATGAAGTAATTACCTGTGGTATTTTAGCAGTCTATAATGAATCTTTAATGGAACTATTCTATATGGGTAACAATCCTGATTATTTAAGAATGTATTCTAGCTACCTGTTATATGCGAAATGTCTGGATCGTTGTGTTGATTTGGGCATTGAACATTGCAGTTTTGGTGGAATTGAAGGAACTTTGGACGATGGCTTAACATTGTTTAAATCTAACTGGATCATGAATGTAGAAGAGTATATTGGAGAATTTAATATTGTATTGGATCCATTCATGTATAAGATGTTTGATGAAATTTATCCAAAAGTACAATCACTCAGTGCTAAAATAAGAGGCAGGAGTTAATATGAAGTTTATTGAAAATGTAGAAAGAGATAGATTTAATGCATTCGCAATCAACCATCCATTAAATCATTATTCAAAAACAAGTTACTTTATTGATTTTAAAAAGCCTGAATTTTATGATGGTGATCTTTTAGGGGTTGAAGATGATGAAGGAAATTTAATTGCGACTGCCTTAATGCTCCATAAAAAAACGAAGTTTCCATTTTCTCAATTTTCTTATATCCAGTATGGATTTAATCTAGATATTGAAAATAAAGAGCTGTTAGAATTTTTCATGAATGAATTAAAAGAATATGCAAAAAAGAAGGGTTCTTTCTTTTTGCGTATTGATCCAAATATTACTAGACTTGAACATGAAAAAGATGGAAAGATCAAAGAAAATGGTTTTAATCATGAATATGTAACAGCTTTATTCCAGAAATGTGGATATACACATCTTGGATATAACTATGGCTACAGTGGAAACTGGATGTCTCGCTATACATATCGATTAGACTTGGATCAGCCTTTGAATAAAGTCTTAAAGGGCATTAAAAGATGCTCCCAGTATAATAATAAAAATGAACAGAGAGATGTACATGTCCATAAGGCTACAATAGAAGAATTGCCTGTTCTTTGTGAAGGACAGGAAGAACTTGCCAAAAAGCTTGGCTTTGAACCATATGGTCTAGTTTACTTTCAGAAACTATGGAAATGTTATGCACCATATGTACATTATTATGTAGTTTCAACGAATTTTCATACAGCGAAATGTAATCTTGAAGCAATTGTTCAACAAGATGAAAACAAGCTGAAAACAATGAGGGATGAAAATAAAAAAGCACCAATCATGAAAAGTATTGATGCGATGAAAAAAGAAATCCAGGAAATTGTTGATCAAGGTTTAGATATTGATCAGGAAGTAGCATTAGGTGCAAAGTTTATTATCATGCAGGGTGTCAATGTATGGAATGTAAACATGTATACAAAAAAAACACTCATGAACTTTAGAGCTGCATTTGCACTGCATCGCTATGCAATTGAAGATCTGTACAATCAAGGTGCAAAAACATATGACTTTGAAGGTATTTCAGGTTCATTAGATCCAAAAGATGAATATTATGGTCAGCAAGACTTTAAGAAGAGCTTTGGTGGAGACTTCTTAGAATTCCTTGGTGAATTTGATGCGGTATTTGATCAAAAAAAATATGACCTGTGGTTTAAGACAGATCATATGTATCGTAGAGTACGCAGAAAATTAAGATATATCTTTAACAAAAAGTAAGCAATGCTGCTTACTTTTTCTTATATCTGATTGCCCAGTACTTTCTTTTCACGTGATTGATTGCACGCTTTTCAAAGCGGAAACGCTTCATTCTAGATTCATTGCGTACGTAGTCAAACTCACCAATTCTTTCAATGTATTCAGGCCCAAATGAGCTCTTATAGACGTATAGACCATATTCTGGATCATCTTCTGTTGTAACGCCAGAAAAGCCAACCATATCGTAATCTGTAACGCCATGATCATACATATCACACATTGCAAAGTAATGTAGATTATCAACAGGACGGATAAAGTTGAATTCCTGATGATCATTGTATGTATAAAGGTCCCAGCTCTTATTCGCAAAACGAATAAATAGACCACAGGCAATCACTGCAGTGTCACCATGTTTATCTCTTAGCTGTTTTGCACGTTCAATATTGTTTAATGCGGCTTCTTTAGCTTTTGCATCATTTTTATATTTCTTAGTTTCAAGCTCAGCACTCATACCATCGATCATGCCTTTTAAATCAATTGTTGTTTTATAGAGAACACAATGTTCTTTAAAACAATCCATGAGATTTAAAAAGAATTGTCTGTTATGTGGGGCAAATCCATCGTTTTCACAAAGCTGATGTTCTAGACGCATTAAATCGTCAATATCATTTTCATTGCCGATTTCTGTAGAAACATGCCATGTTTTATGACGGTTGATTGCTCTACGTCTTTGAGGGATAAAACGCTTGAATACTTCATCTTTACCACAGGACAAATCAACAATCAAAGTATAGCGGTTTGTCCATGAACCATTGTATGCATATCCATAACCTTTGTGTGTATAGCCATCTTTTTTGAGATCTTCAGTAACACATTCATTATTGAAGCCTTCTAGAACATTTCCCTTAATATCATGAGGGCAGCGAACAACATTTGGATCAACTCTTAAAAATAAAACATTCTTTTCATTAGCATATTTTTTTAACAAGTTAAAAACTTCATTTCTTTCATTTGGGTTGTCATAGTTGATACAAGGCCCCCAAGGAATATATGCATATGGATGATGCAGCCAGCTGCCAAGTAATACCATCGCTGTACCAATCAACGTATCACCTTCATAAAAGCCTAGCATTTCATATTCTAAATGATCCGTTCTCTTTTTATATTCTCCCCACATGCTTGTTTTCATGTAATGGGAATATGGATGCTTTTCAACAAAAGCATCAAATAGATTTCTATCAGTAATCTTTTGGATTTTCATTATTTTACCTCGCATGAACTATTATATAACAAAGAAAAAGAAAAACCACAGCGTAGCTGTGGCTTATGCTTCTAATTGCGCGATAGATGAATCTAGTCTTCTTAATGTTTCTTCTTTGCCTAGGATTGCGGCAATTTCAACAGCACCACCAGGTGTGAACTGCTTGCCTGTAATAGCTAAACGAAGAGGGAAGAGAATGATTCCATTTTTTACTTCCAGCTTCTTAGGCAATGCAAGAAGTGTTTCGTGTAAAGCTTCTTCAGACCAGTCTGTCTGATTCTCTAAAGCTGTACGGCATTCCTTGAGTGCCATTAGAGCAACTTCTGGATTTGTTTTCATCTTCTTGTTGTTGTAGAGATCGTTTTCATATGCTGGGAATGTATCAAAGAAGTCTAGCATTGGTGGGATATCAACAAGTGTATCTGCTCTTTGCTGAACAACCTTTGCAATTGCCTTCTTATCAAAGTCACCCTTAACAGCTTCATCAATATATGGCTTTACTAATGCATAATAAGAATCAAGATCCATATTACGCAGCCATACACCATTCATCCACTTTAATTTTTCTGGATCAAAGATTGCTCCAGAAGTACCAATATGCTTAACATCAAATGCCTGTACAAGTTCATCTAATGTAAAGATTTCTCTGTCTTCACTTGGAGACCATCCTAACAAAGCAATGTAGTTTAAGATTGCTTCAGGAAGGTAACCTTTCTTTACTAGATCCTGGAAGGAAGCATCACCATTTCTCTTGGAAAGCTTGGAATGTTCATCCTTCATAACAGGTGGACAATGAATATATCTAGGAATATCCCAGCCAAATGCATTGTAGATGAGGTTGTACTTAGGAGAAGAGGATAGATATTCCATACCTCTAACAACATCAGTAATACCCATCAGATGGTCATCGATTACATTTGCAAAGTTGTATGTAGGGAAACCATCACTCTTGATTAAGATCTGTTCATCTAATGTTTCGTTTTCAACAGTAATCTTTCCAAATACTTCATCATCGAAAGAAGTAGTACCTGTTTCTGGAATTGTCTGACGGATAACGTATGGCTCTCCATTCGCAATTCTCTTTTCACATTCTTCAATACTTAGGTTCTTACATGGATCATCATATTTGAAGCTTTCTCCACGTGCTTCCTGTAATTCACGCTGTGCATTGATCATTTCTTCATCACAGAAACAATAATGAGCGCCACCTAATTTAATTAATTCTTTTGCGTATTTTAAATAAAGACCGCTCTTAACTCTTTCGGACTGAATATAAGAACCGTAGTCACCACCAACATCTGGTCCTTCATCATGGTTTAATCCACATGCTTTCAATGTGTCATAAATAATATCTGTAGCGCCTTCAACAAGTCTTCCCTGGTCTGTATCTTCAATACGAAGAATAAACACACCATTTGGATCTTTTTTCGCAACTAAATATGCATACAAAGCTGTTCTTAAGTTTCCAATATGCATGTATCCAGTTGGAGATGGTGCAAATCTAGTACGTAATGCCATATTTATCTTACTCCTTTTTATAAATGCTCAATTATTTTACTCTGAAAATGAAATGTATTCAATGTAAAATAGGGAAGCAATACTAGAAATAGCCGATAATTCAGAGGAATCATTGCATTAGAGAATTCGTTGGAGGAAAAACATTATTTATACTTGCTTGATTATTTGAAATATTCGATTAAAAACTAACCTGGCATTTTTTACACAAAAGGAAAAAAGGGGCATCGTACCGCAATAGATTTCTAAAAACTTTAAGGTTTTAATAATATGAAATCATGATAATTGAGATAAAAATAATTTTTTTGCCTTTTTTACAATTTTTTTAAAATAATGCTTGCATTTCTTTTGTGTTGTTGGTAATATAGTACTTGCTTGTTGGGATATAGCCAAGCGGTAAGGCAACTGGCTCTGAACCAGTCATTTCGGGAGTTCGAATCTCTCTATCCCAGCCATATTAAAGACCGACTGAAAAGTTGGTCTTTTTTTGTTATATTTAATATAAATTTGCTGGAATACTTGTCTATCTTAAACACGATTTCATATTTCCTTAAAGAAATGAAAAAATACATGTGTAAAAAAAGAACAATCTCTCGATTGTTCTATTAAAACTATTGAATTGTGTAACTCCAGCTATAGCCTGTACCTTCATCTGCGTATAAAGCTAATTCATAATCGCCAGCTTCAAGATCAGCTGTTTTTGTTTCTGTTCCATCAGTAACACTAGCAATTTCTGTTTCGTTTCCATCACTTGCTACCGCAACAGCTCTGACTGTACCACTTCCTTTAGAAGTGATTGTAACAGTCACACTATTTGATACACTGATGGCATAGCTGGAAACTTTTGTACCAGTAGAAGCAATTGCCTGTTTTTTTGCTTCTTCTTCAGAAGTATTTGGTTTAAAGTTACTGACTTCAGCTTTCGAATCATCAATGGTGTAATCTACAACTGTGTATGTCTGATCTTCTTCATTGTAGGAAAGATTGAATTTACATGGAACATTTTTTGTAACTCCATTTTCTGTAACAGTTAATGTGAATTCAATTGTAGGGGACGATTGCTGACCAGATATTTTGTATTGTTCAGTTGTTGGCTTTGTAAATCCACTTGCGCCATATTTATCTGTTAAAGTGGAATTGATTGCGGTGGCTGCCTGCTGAACATAGAAATAATCTAGTTTTGTATCGGATGATTTATCAGTGCTCGATGAATCGTTCTGTTCTACTTCAACTGTATTGTTATCTTGTTTTGTTTTATCTGTTGATGTACAGGATTTCATTCCAAGTACGATAAATAAAATGAATAAAAAGACAATTAAAATGACGATTCCAATAATCATTGGCTTACTGACAGAATCAGAGAAACGATCAAGGAAACTTTCTGATGTATCTTCTTCTAGTGCATCTTCAATTTCATCTTTTCGTAACTGTTGTGTATCTTCTAGGTTTTGATCTTTGTTTTTTGACATATGTTACCTCCCGTAACGCATATACAGTATGCCTCTTGGAATCATAATATCAACTGTTTCGTTAATAGTTTCAGAAAAAATTCATGAACTTCTTTGAAATATGACTTATGATGGAATGGATTGGAAAGGGGAATTTATGAATACAGAAGAATTATTGAAGCAAAGTATAGAAATACAGAAGAAAACATTGAAAACACAACAGATCATCATTGGAATTTTATTGATTTTGATTGCTGGGATTGTTGTTGGAGGAATTGTAATCTTCCCTAAGATTTCCGCAATGCTTTCTCATATGCAGACACTGATTGATGAATTACAGCCAACAATTGATGGATTCAATCAATTTGATTATGAAACGTTGAATACAACACTTTCAGAATTGAAAGATGCAATTAGTTCAATGAACAGGTTTTTAAGTGTATTTCGCTAGGTGAAATAAAGCTTTTCAAACATTGTATAAAGTCATACAATGTGTTTGGAGTTTTGTGAAATGGCGGAAAGAAGAGATGTAATTAAAAATAAAAAGGCAATCCTGCAGGGATATATTGATATGACTTCTGAAAAGATGATTGATAAAATCACAGTCAGTGATGTCATTAAAAAGGCAAATGTATCTCGAGCAACTTTTTATGCACACTACAAAGATATCAATGCTTTAAAAGATCAGTTTGAAACAGATTTTATGCAGATGATGATTCAATTAAACATTGATTCAATTCATCAATTATTCAAAGATACAGAACAATCTGTATATAACATCTTTTTAACATTTGATAAGAACAAGAAAATGATACGCTCTTTAAGCGGCAACGGCAGTTCTGAATCTTTTTTTCTGCGATTTAAAACTGCATTAAAGCAAGAAATTTTAGCGATGCTTCATACAGGGGATGCATCCAGTAAAGATGTTGTAGCTTTTACCATTGCATCTTTTTTGACAGATAACTGCAGAGACATTGTTTTAGTATCTCGTAAAAAGATTTCTCATGAAGATCGTGCAACGATCATTTCTAAATTCATTCCAAAAAAATATAAATAATTTATGGAACAAAGACATTTCCTGTGAATAAGGTATATAGGAGGTGTTTTTTTATGAGCAAGATTGCGTATTTACCACAGTTTGAAAAGCCAAGAGAAAAAGCGATTCATTTTGGCATTCATTCTTTAAGCAATTGTGAGCTGCTGGCATTGATTTTAAGAAATGGTACAAAAGATCATTCAGCTTTAGAAGTAGCAGAAGAACTTTTAAAAATGAGTGGCGGGATTGGAAGACTGTCATCTTTATCCATCAATGAATTAAAGCAAATCAAAGGTATTTCTACAATCAAAGCAATCGAATTACAGGCAACGTTTACATTATTAAAACGTATCTGTTTTGAAAAGATTGAAAATGAGAATGTGATTCATTCACCAGAATCATTCTTACAATATTTACAGGTATCGATAGGTTTTGAAAGAATTGAGAATTTTATGGTCGTTTATTTAGATTCCAGCAATCGTATTATTTCAAGTGAAGTTTTATTCAGGGGGACTGTGAATTCTGCACATGTTTATCCAAGAGAAATCATGAAAGAAGCTTTGTTGAAAGTTGCAGTTTCTTTGATTCTTGTACACAATCATCCATCTCAAAACTACATGCCTTCTTTAGAAGATAGAACCATTACAAAGCAGATCATAGAAGCAGCAAAACTTGTAGATATCAATATCCTGGATCACTTAATTGTAACTGGCCAGCAATGTTATTCAGTAATCTATGAAAGAATCCTGTCCATCAATGAGAAAAACTGGACAAAAAATGATAAAATATGAGGCATGAAAATACTTGAAAAAATTACGAATACATTAAATCACGAAATATCTACACAGGCACTCATTAAGCTTGTACTGATTTTACTAGCAATATGGCTTTGTTTACAGACAGGTAAATTCTGGGGCTGGCTCATCACAAAGGTATGGAGCATTCTTTCACCATTTTTGATTGGCTTTGTGATTGCCTATATTTTGAAAAAACTAATTGCGTTTGGAGAAAAACATCATATCAAACGAGGTTTGATGATTGCACTTTGCTATATAGTAATCTTTGTTTTTCTGACATGGCTTGTTTGTTCCATTGTTCCTATGTTTTTAACTAGAACATCTGCATTTATCAATTCTATTATTAACAGTGTTAATTATCTGATGGATAAATACGCAGAAATGTCAAAGCATGCTTCAGAAAATACATTTTTACTTGAAATCGTGAAAGATGCGACAAGTTCATTGAAGTCATTATCTGCACTTGTGCCAGAGATTTCAAATTCCATTCCTAAGTTTCTCAATAATGCAATTGGGACGATTACAAGTGGAATCTTTTCCATCATTATTTCTATCTTTATGTGCATTGAATGGGACAAGATTCGTTTTAATTTCTTTAAGCTTTCTAGAAGAATTTCAAAAGTGTTTTATGAATGTATGTTATCCATCAATGATGAAGTATCAGATTATATTCATTCATTGATTATATTGATGCTGATTAAATTTGTTGAATATATGCTTGTATATGTATTAATTGGTCATGATGACTGGCTGATCATGGCTTTGTTGACAAGTATTTCATTATTGATTCCATATATTGGACCAACGATAGTCAACTGTATCGGTATTTTAACAGCCATAGCAATTCCAGATGGAAGAGTATTTTTATTAATTATTTTAATTGTTGTATTATCACAGGTAGATGAATATGTTATTGCACCATTAGTGCATTCCCATAATACATCTGTTACACCTCTATGGGCATTGTTCTCTATTTTTGCTTTTTCAGGTTTATTTGGTATCGTTGGCTTAGTCATTGCGATACCTGGATATCTAGCTTTACGAGTAATCTATCTTAAAATTCGTAGTTTTGATCCAGTGGAGGATGTAGAATGAAGCGTTTGTTGAAATCATTGATTGTTCTTTCATTAACAGCGTGTGTACTTACAGGCTGTACAAATAAACGTGTAAAGATTTTATACACAGTATATCCAATCGGGTATATTCTTGATCGATTATGTGCGAATACGCAACAATATCAATCTGTACAGAAAGATAATTCGATTGTTCAGCTTTCAACTGTCAGTGATGATTTTACAGATTTACTGGAAAGTGGAAAGGTTCTATTTCATATTGGAGATCTAGAACCATACTATGCCACAAATTCGCAAACGATCAAAGATAGTGGAATTCAGGAAATTGATCTAAGTTCTAAGAATGCGGTATATGACTTTAAAAGATATTCGAAGAAAGAAACAGAAGATGGCATTGTCTATGAACAGACACCATTTTATGAAGGCAAAGTATTTGATTCTGTAGATAAATATGAAAAAGATCTTTGTCTATGGATGGATCCAATTACAATGTTATCTATGGCAACACAGATCAAAGACTATCTTATAGCTAACGATATTGCCAACGCAAAAACAGTAGAAGAAAACTATAAAGTCTTAGAAGAAGATCTTGTAAATATTGATGCACAATACCAGGCACTTTCAACAAGTCTTGAGAAAAATGGAGATGTTATTCGTTTTGTCAGCATGTCATCTTGCTTTACTTCCTGGCAGAAGAATTATGGCTTTGTGATTGATCCTGTTGTGTTAAGCCGTTATGGTTCTTTGCCAAATGAAGAACAGCTGCAGGCAATTGAGAAGAAGATTAAAGAAGATGATATGAAATACATCTCTTATGAACCAAATATGAGTGAAGATATGATTGAACTTTATAAAAGAGTCAAAGAAGATTGTCAATTATCCAAGATTGATCTCAGTAATCTATCTTCCTTGTCAGATGAAGAATATAATGCTGGAAAAGATTATATTTCTATTTCTTATCAGAACTTGCAGAATCTAAAAAGTATTATTGAAAAAAGTGAACAGGAGTAGTCGTTCACTGCTTTGAAGGAGAAAACATGAAAAAATTACTCATCACAGATGGCAACTCTATGTTGTTTCGTGCATATTATGCAACTGCATATGCGGGAAGCAGAATGACAACTTCTGCAGGTGTTCCAACAAATGCAGTATTTGCTTTTGCAAATATGATGCAGAAAGCAATTGATATGATTGAACCAGATGCAATTATGGTTGCATTTGATGCTGGCAAGCATACATTCCGTCATGATTTGTATGCAGACTATAAAGGTGGAAGAAAACCGACACCAGATGATCTTGTTCCTCAATTTCAGATGGTAAGAGAGTATTGTGATGCATATCATATTAAATGGATTGAAATGGAAAATATTGAGGCAGATGATTTGATTGGTACAGCCAGTGATGCATTCAAAGAAGATACCATTACAACGATTTTAACAAGTGATCATGATTTACTGCAGCTTGCAGATGAAGATACTTCGATCTTATTGATGAAAAAGGGCATCACAGATATGGATGTCATGACAAAAGAAAAAATCAAAGAAGATATGGGAATTGAACCGATTCAAATTATTGATATGAAAGGATTAATGGGAGACAGCTCTGATAATTATCCAGGTATTCCAGGTGTTGGTGAAAAAACAGCACTGAAATTATTGAATCAATATGGAAGTGTAGAAGGTGTCTTAGAACATGAAAATGAAATCAAAGGAGCACTTGGTAAAAAAATTATCCAAGGACATAATGATGCTTTATTATCTAAGAAACTCGCAACAATTAAACGTGACGTAAAACTTCCATTTACATTTGAAGATTTAATTTTTACTCCAGACTATACAGATCTTGTTCGCTTTTTACATTCACTAGATATGAATAAGCTGGCATCCAGATATGAAGATAAAATCAATGATTCTTATGTTCCTGAAGCAAAAACTGTGAAAAAAGAAATTTCTTTTTCACGTGTTGAAAAGATGCCAGAAGAATTTTTGAAGAATGAATCTTATGTCTTTGTAGATGCAGATACAGCAAACTTTATGGTAGCGGATATCCATGGTTTCGCTTTGTGTAAAGATGAGAATGCATATTATATTTCTTTAGAAAATGCTTTGAAAGATGAAACTTTGCTTGCATATTTAAAGAATGATACACCATATAAGATTGGCTATGATGTCAAAAGAAATATGCACCTGCTAAATCGTATTGGCTTGCCAGTAGCATTTCATGATGACGTAATGATTTTAGCTTCTCTTTGTGATTCTACATTGACATCTACAGAAAAGATTTTTGATGCGTATGGTCTAACAACAGAAATCAAATATGAAGATGTTTATGGCAAAGCAAATAAACCAGTTTTATTTATTGATGAAAATATGCAGAAAGAATATGCATGTGCTTCAAGCATGAATATTCAGAAATTATATGAAGAGACATATGTAAAGCTTGTTTCAATGGATATGGAAAAACTGTATCGTGAGATTGAACTTCCTCTTACAAAAATATTGTATGAAATGGAAAAGGAAGGTATCCGTTGTGATATTTCAGTATTAGATGCAATCGCAACAGACACATTTGAACGCATTCAAACAGAAACAAAAGCAATCTATGAAGAAGCGCATAGAGAGTTCAATATCAATTCACCAAAACAGTTGAGTGAAGTATTATATGATGATCTTGGCTTGCCAAGTGGAAAGAAAAGAACAACAAGTGCTGAAAAGCTGGAAAGTCTTTCTGGTATTCATCCAATTATTGATCATATTTTAACGTATCGTAAATTATCAAAAATCTATTCTACATATGCGGAAGGCTTAAAGAAGTATATTCAGAAAGATGGAAAGATTCATACAATCTATAATCAATGTGCAACCCAAACAGGACGTCTATCTTCTTCGGAACCAAACCTGCAGAATATTTCTGTGCGTGATGAAGAAGGAAAACAGATTCGTAAGGCATTTAAACCAGAAGAGAATTGTCTATTGATGAGCTGTGACTATCACCAGATTGAACTTCGTATGCTTGCACATATGGCGAATGAAGAAAATCTGATTGAGGCATTCCAGAATGGTGTGGATGCACATACAAAAACTGCAATGGATATTTTCGATGTAGATCAGGATGAAGTAACATCAGATATGCGTCGTAAAGCAAAGACAGTTAACTTTGGTGTTGTCTATGGCATCAGTGAATTTGGGCTGGCAAAGCAGATGAATATTTCTCGTTTTGAAGCAAAAGATTTCATTGATCGCTATTATGAAAAATTCCCAGGTATTCGTTCTTACATGGATGAAATCGTCAAGGAATGTGAAAAGAATGGGTATGTTACGACAATCTGTGGAAGAAGAAGAGAAATTCCTGAAATTCACAGCAGTCAGCATATGATGCGTGAATTTGGCAAGCGTGCAGCGATGAATGCACCAATTCAGGGATCCAGTGCAGATTTGATTAAAATTGCGATGATTCGTATTGATCAAATGATGAAGGAAAAGAATGTTCAGAGCAAAATGATTCTTCAGGTACACGATGAATTGATCTTCAATGTTGTTAATGGGGAAGAAGAGCTCATGAAAAAGATTGTCGAAGAAGGCATGAATCACGCAATGGAATTGAAAGTTCCACTCACAAGTGAATGCGCTGTTGGAAAAGACTGGTACGAAGCTAAATAAGGGGTGAAGAATATGAAAATTGGAATTACAGGAACGATTGCATCTGGAAAAACAAGTGTTTCTATATTGTTTCGCAGAATGGGATTTTCTGTATTTAATGCAGATCATTATGCAAAGATGGCAACACATGCATCTAATCCATGTTTTCAGCCACTCTTAGAAATACTTTCGGAAGATGTATTAGATGACAGTGGAGATATTGATCGTAAAAAGATGGCTTCCATCATTTTTAATGATGAAGAAAAAAGAAAAGCAGTGAATGCAATTGTTCATCCATATGTGATTGAAGGAATGAGGAATTTCTTTACAAATCATCAGAAAGATCCAATTGTATTTGCGGAAATTCCACTATTGTTTGAAGCAAATCTGGAAAATGAATTTGATAAAGTTCTTGTGGTAACATGTGATAAAGATACCGCAATTAAAAGAATGGAAGAAGATCGTGAATACACACGCCAGGAAGCTCTAGATCGCTATGCATCACAGATTGATCCATCTCTTCAGGTTAAGAAAGCTGATATTGTGATTGAAAACAATGGAGATTTGAAAGAACTTGGAAGTAAGGTCAATCAATTTGTCGCCCAGATGCGAAAGGAGATTCGTCGTGGAGCTTAAGCCAAAAGATACATATCGTGTCTATTTAACAAGAGATTTATCTTCTTCTGATCTGGAATCTTTAATGACGCTGTATCAGCCATTGATTGGCGGGGATGCAGTACTTGTATATTTAACGCTTGCTGCAGAAAGTAAAAATACACATACAGCGTTTAAGCATGCACGTTTATTTAATATCATGAATATGATTCAAATTGATACATTCTTACATGCACGTAGAAAGCTGGAAGAATATATGTTGTTAAGAACATATATCAAACAGACAGATACAAAGAATGTTTATGTATATCAGATGCATTCTCCACTTTCTCCACGTGATTTCCTGTCAACGAACATTTATGCAAATCGCTATATTCAAACAGCAGGAAAGAAGACATTTGATGAATCTAATGCAAAATATGAAGGATGCAATCTTCATCCAAATGAATACAAGGAAATTACAGTATCCATGAAAAATGTGAAGGAAGAAGATTATAACAACACAGTTGTCTATACAAATGTGAAACCAAGATATCAGTTCAATGGTGATGATATTCAGATCAATTTCGACTATGAACATTTCTTTGCGACAACTTCTTCTACTGTATTCCCATCAGATTTAAGATCGCAGGAAAATCTAGCCTATATTGGCAGACTAGCAACATTATATGGATTAGATGCTGATACAATGCGTGTAAAAGTATCCAAGAGTGTTTCTATCGAACAGAATACATTGAATACAGAACGCTTAAAGTTCTTATGTGAAATGTCAAAACCGGATGTTGTGAAGTCAAAGGATCCATATGATCTGCCCCCAATCTCATTCTTGATCAGCAAACAGAATGGTGCTGCTGTCAGCATGAATGATAAAAAGATTCTGGAACGTCTTTCTTTAGATATGCATTTTCCAACACCCGTCATCAATATTATGATTGAATATATTCTGAAGATTTCTGATAATCGACTCAACAATCGATTTGTTGATATGGTTTCTGGAGAATGGGCAAGAGATGGTATTACAACAAAAGAGCAGGCAATTCAGCAGACAAAGAAAGCCATCCATCGAAATACTTCCTATCGACTAAATAGTCAGGTAGAAATGCCTGAATATATGAAACGACAGGAACAAGGAAAAATCCAGTCTACGCCAGTCGATCAAGATACTTTAGCAAAAGCTCTTGAACTGCAGAAGAAAATGCGAGGAAAATAATGGAACATACAATATTTAAAGACATGCGAAAAGAAGATGAACTACAAAAAGCAAAAGCATTGTCTGAAGAGATCAAAAATAATACAGTATTGATGCAGACATTAGAGAATCATCATATTCCACTGGATCGTATTGATACACATCCATACTATATTGAAAGATGGTATGCTTCCTTTTCTAAATGTATTGGATGCAAAGGATTAAGCCAATGCAAGCAGAAAGAACATGGCTATTTTGATCATCTGGTTGATGATGGCTATTTACATACAGACAAGCATGCATGTAAATATATGAGACAAAGACTGGAAGAAAGAAAACATCTCGATAATTTCTTGATTAATGATATGCCGGACCATCTATGTTCTGTTTCATTTTCTAAGATTGATCTGACAAAAGAAAAGAATGAATATGTTTCTGCATATTCTCAGGCACTTGCATGTTTTAATGATCATGTTGGTGTGTATCTATATGGTTCTATGGGCGTTGGAAAAACATATCTTTGTGCGTGTGCATGCAACGCATATGCAAGGGAAAAGAAGAAAGTAGCATTTATTCATTATCCATCCTTTGTTCAGCGCATGGCTTCTAGAGTGCAGGCAGGAGAATATAAGCAGGAACTTGATATTTTGAAGTTTGTTCCATTTCTTGTCATTGATGAAATTGGTGGAGAAGGCGTGACAGAATGGAATCGTGATTCTATTCTTTTCCCAATACTCAATGAACGTTATGAAAAAAGGCTTCCAACATGGTTTACAAGCAATGAAGATCTTGAATCATTGAAAAATCATTTCGTTGTAACAAACAAGGGAAAACAAGAAAAACTGAAAGCAATGCGTATTATGGAACGTATCCGTTCCATGGCTAAGCCAATTGCATTAGTATGTGAAAACAGGAGAAATTATTTGTGATTTCTCTTTTTTTTCGTAATATATAGATATAGCATCTCAGTTGAAGTGATAATATACATAAATTAAAAATCTAGAAATATATAATTTTTTTCTGTATTGAAAATGAAAGGGATATATTATGTGTGGCAAGATACAAAATAGAAACAATAGAATACTTGTAGTATTTATTTTTACATTTTTCATTACAGCTTGTTCATCTTCATTTCATTTAAAAAGTGAAGAAACAAAACAGCTTGCACAATCATTCTATGTTAATTATCTAGGTTTAGCGCAAACAGATTCAGTATTGTACTATCTAGATGAAATTTGTGGATTATATGCTTACGAATCAGGGAATTCTGCAATGAAAGTAGGATCACTACATTATGTAGATGACATGCAAGTTGAAAATGTAGCACAACTCAATCGTTCTCCTGAAAGATATAGTGATTTAAGTCTTCCTGGTGTAAATTTGCAGGTATTTAATGATGGTTTGATATATGCAAGTATGTATGACAATGTAGAAGGAAATATAGAATACCATTTGAATTATCTGACAAAAGATTGCAGACAACGGTATACAATTCTTGCATTGAATTATGCACCTGGTGGATTCTTTTTACAAAAATCAACGATCGTGGTTTATGAAACATTAGAGGGTAAAAGTATTCTTCATTTTTATTCATTGGATGGAAAAGAAATGAAACAAATTTCTTTTGATACAAGTATCTACAATATGTGTGTTTATGAAAATTCTATTTACGTCAAATTAGCAAATGAATTGATGAAAATAGATTTAGAAACATATGATCAAAAAACTGTATGCTCAGGTGAAGCATCATATGTTGCAATGTATAAGGAACAAGTTTCTTATTACATCTTGGAAGATGATGGGAATCACATAGTTTCTGAAATCAAAGACATAAATAATGGAAATATTACTTTTACTATCAATGACTACACGATTGACTATTTTGATGATGATTATGTATATACAACTTCATATAATGAAGAACATACGACCTATCGAATTTATGACTGGAATAAGAATTTAGTAAAAGAAATTAGACCATATGACACGTTAGGTGAAAATGCATTAGGTGCAATGCCGATTGGATTAAAGCATTCAGAATTTTCAACAATCGCTAGAATATGGAATCATCAACTTATCGGAAGCTGTTATGGAAATCAAGGAACGAGAATTTTTACTTGTGATATTGACAGTGGAAAATGTCAATATATTATCCATTGAAAATAGCGCTACTAGATTGAATGAAGTGTCAAGAAATTCATAAGGAATTGAAGAAATCCAAGCACTAAAATAAATTGAGTGACCAAAGGTACATATAATGACAGAATGACATTCTATGTACTTTTTTTCTGTTTTTTCATAAGAATTTGGAAACGATTTCAGAAAAGCAATAATTGTAAGCGTTTAACAAATAATTTCAAGAAAATTGTGAAAAATTTAGCTTTTTTTTTGATTTTTGCAATGCTAATATATACACGGTATTCAAAGAGGAAAGGGTACGATTATGGTAAGGAAAATTGGAGTTCTTACATCAGGTGGGGATGCACCAGGTATGAATGCAGCAATCCGTTCTGTAACACGTATTGGTTTAAATAACGGAATCGAAGTTGTCGGTGTATATAACGGCTACCGCGGCTTATTAGAGAGTAATTTTGAATCATTAACTAGAACAGACGTTTCGGATATTCTAGATCGTGGTGGAACAAAGCTTGGTACAGCTCGTTTACCTGAATTCAGGGACGAAGAAATTCAGAATCAGTGTATTAAGAATTTACAGCGAGAAGGCATTGAAGCTCTTGTCGTTGTAGGAGGTGACGGTTCTTATAGAGGCGCACTTGCATTAACAAAGAAAGGTATCAACTGTATTGGCTTGCCTGGTACGATTGATAACGATATTCCAGGCACTGATTTCACAATCGGATTCGATACCGCGTTGAATACGTGTATTGAAAACGTCGATAAATTGAGAGATACATCTTCCAGTCATCATAGATGTTCTATTGTTGAAGTAATGGGTAACCATTGTGGAGACTTAGCACTCTATACTGCAATCAGCTGTGGTGCTGAAATGGTTATCACACCTGAAACAGGATATGATGAATTAGAAGTGCTTGAAAACCTAAGATATCTTTCTGATGCTGCTAAAAAGAATCATGCGATTGTAATCATTTCTGAAAAGATTACAGATACAGATGCTTTAGCAAAGAAGGTTTCTTTATCTACAAATTTCTCAGGCAGAGCGACTGTTTTAGGTCATATCCAGCGTGGTGGTTCACCAACGCCAACGGATCGTATTCTAGCTAGTAGAATGGGTGAAAAAGCAGTTGATCTATTGATGGAAGGAATTGGTGGACATTGTGTTGGTATCATTGATAATGAAATCACATCTATGCCTATTCAAGAAGCTTTAAATAGACCTAAGAAGAGTAGAAAACAGTTATATCGTTTATTCGATCGTTTAGTATAAAAAGGGGAATTATGAAACATTTATTTAAGAAAACAAAAGTTGTTTGTACGATTGGACCTGCGTCCGAAAATGTTGAGACATTAACAAAGCTTGCTCAGGCAGGTATGAATATTGCTCGTCTCAATTTCTCTCACGGATCACATGAAGAACACCTCGCTAGAATCAAGATGGTACGTCAAGTATCAGAATCAACTGGTATTAACTTAGGTGTTGCACTTGATACAAAGGGACCAGAAATTCGTCTTGGTAACTTTGTAAATGATACAGAAGAATATCAGATTGGTGAAATCGTTTATATTGAAAAGGCTGAATGTGATGGAACACATGAAAGATTCCATATTCAGGTACCTGAATTATTTGACGATTTAGCTAGCGGAAATGAAATCTTGATCAATGATGGTAAGATGAGACTTACAGTTCTTGAAAATGATGGCAATGAATTAAAGTGCAGAGTTGAAGTAGCTGGTCCTATTTCTTCTCATAAGGGATGTAACGTTCCTGGCGTTAAGCTTTCTATGCCATTCCTTTCTGAAAAGGATGAAGCTGATATCCGTTTCGGATGTCAGAATAATGTAGACTTTATCTTTGCTTCATTTACACGTCGTCCAGCTGATGTTAATGCAATCAGAAAGATCTGTATTGAAGAAGGTAAACCACATATCAATATCATCGCTAAGATTGAAAACCAGGAAGGTTATGACAATGTTAACGAAATCCTTGATGCTGCTGATGGTGTCATGGTAGCTCGTGGTGACTTAGGTGTAGAAATTCCTACAATGCTAGTTCCTGTATATCAGAAGCATATCATTCGTCAGGCAAATATCGTTGGCAAGCCAGTTATTACAGCTACACATATGCTTGACTCTATGACACACAACCCAAGATGTACTAGAGCTGAAGCTTCAGACGTATGCAACGCTGTATTAGATGGTACAGATGGTGTTATGTTATCTGCTGAAAGTGCAGCTGGTGATTATCCAGTTGAAGCTTGTGAAACAATGAGCCAGATTGCTGAAGAAGCTGAAAAGATTCTTCCATACAGAGATAGACTTGACTGGTTGAAGACAACTAGCAACAAGACTGTACAGGATGCAGTAAGTATTGCAATTTCTGATGCTACTTTAACATTAGATAATATTGGTGCAATCGTAGCATTCACACAGGGTGGTACAACAGCTCGTCGTATTTCTAAGTTCAGACCTAATGTACCAATCTTAGCTGTTACATTTACAAAGGATACACAGCGTAAGCTTGAATCTTACTGGGGTGTTACTCCTCTATTCTCTGATGTTCAGAACACAATGACAAATGATGATGATCTTGCATCACTATTTGCTAAGGATTATGGCGTCAAGAAGGGTCAGCTAATTATCATTTCTGCAGGTTATCCAACAGGTGAAGGATCTGCAAATATGATGAAGATCGTTGAAGTTAAGTAATTCTATTAGAAAGATGGTAGTCAAAACTATCATCTTTTTTTATACTTATGGAAAGGAGGTTTTCTTATGAAAATAACATATTATGGACATTCTTGTTTTCTTGTTGAAGAAAATAATTCACGTATCTTGTTTGATCCATATGAAGATGAAAGTGTACCAGGATTAACATTACCAAAAGGTATTAGTGTAGATGCAGTATATTGTTCTCATGAACATGCGGATCATAATGCAGCTCATCTTGTTCATACAGAAAACAAAGAACCATTTCCAAAAGAATTCATCGTTGTTCCACATGATCATCATGATGGTAAAAAACGTGGCATGAATCGTATGACTATTGTGAATATTCATGGCATACGTCTTGCGCATCTTGGTGATATTGGCAGACTTCCAACAAAGGAAGAATATGAAAAACTAAACGTTGATATCTTACTCATTCCATGTGGAGGATATTATACGATCAATGCATTAGAAGCAAAAGAAATCATTGATACAATTGATGCAGGTTTAACAATTCTCATGCATTATAGAAATGGAAAGCAAGGGTATGATGTTTTAGAAGAAATTCATGATATTATGCAGAATGAAATACCTTCTATAAAGCAAATTGATTCCAGTACAGTTGAAATTGATCAACAGCTGTTAAATACGCATTCCATCATTACACTGCTTCCAAAGCAATAAAAAAACCGGAATTTCCGGTTTCTTATTTACGTCTAGTATTAGCTTGTCTTGCTTTCATCTTTGCCTGGATTTCTTCCATGGCTGCTTTTTGATTTAAGATGATAGGAATGACAATTGGATTACGATTTGTTTTCTTATAGAGATATGGTTCTAAAGAAGAACGAATGCAATTCTTTAATTCACCAAATGTTGTTCTTTGCTGCATCTTTTTCTTTAATGCATCATAAACAATCAATTCTGCTTCCTTTAACAATGTCTGCGATTCTTTGATGTATACAAATCCACGAGAAACAATATTTGGTCTGCATAGGATCTTATTGTATCTAGAATCAATTGTAACAATAACAGCGACAAGTCCATTTTCAGCTAAGATACGACGATCTTTAATAACAGATGTACTTAAGCCAGAAGCATCATTTCCATCAACATAAATTGCATCTGTCTGAATACGTTCCTTTGCTTCAAATACTTCTTCATTTCTCAATACAAGCACATCGCCATTCGCACATACAAAGCAGTTCTCTTTTGGAATGCCAGTTGTCATAGCGGTCTGTGAGTGCTGCACAAGCATCTTATATTCACCATGGTTAGGCATGAAGTATTTAGGCTTGATCAGATTTAACATCAATTTCTGTTCTTCCTGAGGTGCGTGACCTGTTGTATGGAAGGATGTCAGAGGGGAGTTTGTAATAACATTTGCTCCAACACGTGTCAGCTGGTTGATGACACCACCGACAGACACCGCATTGCCAGGAATAGGGTTAGAGGAGAACAATACAGTATCACCAGGTAAAATCTTGATGAAACGATGTGTTCCATTCGCAATTCTACTTAACGCTGCCATTGGTTCACCTTGTGAGCCTGTACATACAATACAGATACGATTTGCTGGAAGTGTATTTAATTCATTGCCTGTAATAAAAGAGGAATCAGGAATGTTGATATATCCAAGTCTTCTTCCAATATCTAATACATTTTCCATACTTCTTCCGAATACCGCAACTTTACGATTACATGCAACTGCAGCTTCAAGAATCTGTGCTAAACGGTATGTATTAGATGCGAATGTAGAAACAATCATTCTGCCAGGTGTCTTTGCCATCTGCTCATTGATTGCCTGTGCAACCTTGCCTTCAGAAATTGACCAGCCAGGAACAGAAGAGTTTGTAGAGTCACTCATTAATAAAGTGACACCAATCTGTCCAATATAAGCCATCTTCTGATAGTCAGAGTTCTTTCCAACAGGTGTTAAGTCAAATTTGAAGTCACCAGTTTCAAAAATTCTGCCATTTGGTGTATTGATGAAAATTCCATAGGAATCAGGAATGGAATGGACCGTATCTACAAAACCGATAGAGAAATATTTTGTTCTGATTCTACTTTCTTCAGAATTGATTTCACGAATCTTTACACTTCTTAAGAGGTGATGCTCATCGAGCTTCTTTTCAATCAATGCTTTAGCGAATGGACCAGCCCAGATTTCCTTGATACGAACTTGTTTCAAGAAGAAAGGCAATCCGCCGATATGATCTTCATGACCGTGTGTAATGACCAATGCTTTGATCTTTGACTGGTTCTGCTGAAGATATGTAAAATCTGGAATGACATAGTCTACGCCTAATAAGTCGCTGTCTGGAAAAATAACACCGCAGTCAATGATAATGATTTCATCATCATGTTCAACGCAGTACATATTTTTACCAACTTCTCCAAGTCCACCCATAGCATAGACAAGAGTATCTGTTTTGTGATCAATGACCACTTCTTTTTGTTCCGCTATTTCATCATAACGAACATTATGACGTGCAGTTTTTCTTTTTGTCTTTACTTCACTCATTATTATCTCCAATATTATAAAAAACTTAAAAATGTTCTAACGGCGTAACCATTATAACATTTTTTGTAACGTATTCGATAGTGAATTCAATTAGATTACAAGAGCACCTTCAACTTCTTTGAAAGGATCTTTCTTGTTGATGTGATCATAAAATAAAATGCCTGAAAAATGATCAATTTCATGCTGCAGAACAATCGCAAGATATCCTCTGGCACGAATTGTAATATCCTCATTTGTACACAAATCAAATGCCTTGACTGTAATTCTTGCACTTCTAACAACATATCCATCATGTTGATTTAGAACAGACAAACATCCTTCACCAGAATGCAGGTATGCTTTCTGTACAGAAGAAGAAACAATTCTAGGATTAACAAGCATATATTCAAAGTGTTCAGGTTCACCATTCTTATCCAGGTCATCCACAACGACAGCAGTCATCTGCTTTTTGACGCCAACCTGAATTGCACTGATTCCAACCGCAGGTCTAAGATTCATTTTTTCTGCTTTTTCTTCATCTGTGCTGTCTTTGACATATTGCAGCATTTCTCTCAGGAGCGTTTCATCTTCCTTTGATAGTGGTAATGTAACGATTTCACTCTTTTCACGAATGATCGGATCTGTATCTTTCACAATAGTATCATTATTTATTAACATAAAAAAAACCTCTCTAGTATTCTAATCATATGCGATAAAAAAGTCAAAATGATGATACAATATTTTGCATGACAACAAATAAAAAAAAGTGGAAATTAAAAGAAGGATTGTTTTCTTTTTTAATGAGTGGTGGAAGTGACTTGCCAATTCATTTAGCAATGGTTGCACTGATCATCTATGGAACATTAATGATTGGCTCTGCTTCTATGGGCTTAGCAGTCAAAGATACGACATATTTAGTAAAAACTGTTGTTAAACAGATTATATTTGTCATTGTTGGATATTTTGGAATGTGCAAGTTTTCAAACTGGTTTCGACTAGACAGATTAAAAAAGTCATCGTTTTCGTGGTGCATTATATTTATGGAAATACTGCTTGTATCTTGTTTGTTTTTTACTGCTGCAGGTGGTGCGCATGCGTGGATCCGTATTCCATTTCCTGGTCTTGAAATTTCTATTCAGCCAAGTGAATTTGCAAAAATCGTTTCTATATTAATTATTGCGGCATATTTAGGAGATGTAAAAAAGACATATCCGCATACAAAAGATTTATTGCTTCGACCATTGGTATTCATTGGAATCTATTTGTTGACGATTGTATTTCTGCAACATGACTTTGGAAGTATGGCAGTTAACTTTCTGATTGTATGTGTCTGCTTGCTGCTTCCAGACAATCCGCAATTAAAGAAATTCCAGGGAGGATTAAGAATATGCTTCTGGGTGGCTGTTGGTGTAGCGATATTTATTCTTTCTCCTGCAGGTGTGAAATTTATTGAACATTTACCAATGCTTTCAACATATCAGATCAATCGATTTCTTTCCGCTGTCAATCCATTTGAAGATATTTATGGATCCAGCTATCAGATTGTAAAAGGGCTTGTTTCATTTGTAGATGGCGGCTTATTTGGTGTTGGATTTGGGAATTCCGTTAGAAAATATACAGATTTTCCAGCCGCAAATACTGACTTTATTCTTTCCATTCTTGTAGAAGAATGTGGTTTTATTGGCTTTCTTGCATTGATTGGTTTATATAGTGTCATTATTTTCAGGCTGTTGAACTATGCTAATAAAATAAAAAATGAAAAAGCAAAGATCATACTTGTAGGAACAGCGATGTATTTCGTTGTGCATTGCTTCTTTAATATTGGCGGTGTAACGGGAATGATTCCTTTGACTGGTGTTCCTTTACTGCTGATTTCATCTGGTGGATCATCTACATTATCAATTATGTTCTGTGTAGGAATTGCACAGGCAGTCATTTCACAATACAACAGAAAGGAGATCGAATGAGAATTATCGCAGGAGAATTTGCTTCTAGAAGGCTGGAAACAAAAAAAGGAAATGCAACTAGACCAACATTAGATAAAGTAAAGGAAGCTGTCTTTTCTTCATTAGGTGGATATTTTGATGGTGGAAATGTTCTGGATCTTTATGCAGGAAGCGGGGCTGTTGGTTTAGAAGCTCTTTCTAGAGGTATGGACAATGCATACTTTTCTGATAATGATCGTATTGCCTGTACAGTAATTAGAAATAACATTGCTTCTTTGAAGGTTGAAGAAAGAACAAAGGTATATCCAATTGCGGATATGAAGATGCTTTCTAGAATGAAAGAAGAAGGGAAGAAATTTCGTTTGATCTATCTAGATCCGCCATATGCAAAACAGAAAAATATAGAAGTCATGCAGTATATTGATGACAATGATTTGTTAGATGAAAATGGTGTAATTGTGATTGAATCTTTACAGGAAGAAAACTATCACGTAGATACATTTCAACATTTCCATTACCATAAAGAATCTGTATATGGAATCATGAAAATTACATATTACAAACACAATTGAGTCCGGACATATCTGGACTTTTTTGATTGAAAAAAGAATTGAAAGAATTTAGCACTCAAATATTGACTCTGCTAATTTAAAGGTATACTATACTAGCAGGCACGAAGAAAGAGTGCTAAAAAGGAGGTGTATGGAATGCTGACGCCAAGAAGAATTGAAATATTCAAGGCTGTTGTGGATGACTTCATTCAAAACGCTGAACCAGTTGGCTCGAAAACATTACAGACAAGATATCATCTGCCATACTCCAGTGCTACGATCCGTAATGATCTGCAGGCACTTGAAGAAATGGGATATCTTGAAAAGACACATACATCTTCAGGAAGAGTTCCTTCAACAATGGGGTATAAATTCTATTGTGAAAATCTATTGAGCGAATCTTCATTGGATAAGAAAATGGAAGTCGCAATTAGAAATGCATTTGAAACAAGTAACCTGAATGTTGAAGATGCAATTCAACAAAGCTGTCAGATCTTAAGTGATATGACAAATATGACAAGCGGGGCCATTGGACCAGATGCTTCTTCACAAAGACTGGAACATATTAAATTGTTCCCAATTGATGAAAGAAATGCGGTATGCGTCTTTATTACAGATTCAGGCCATACAGAAACAAAGAATTTCCACTTTGATGAAGATATTCCATTCAAGGATATTGAAACATGTACGGATATTCTAAACCAAAGACTCAAAGGTACACCAATTACAGAGCTAGCAGAAAAGATGGAATCCATCAAACCTGATCTTAGCAGTGTCATACAGCGTCATGAAATGTTATTTACAGCCTTTGTAAAAGCATTTGTCAAGTTTGCTTCTGATAATGTCTATTTCTCTGGAAAAGATCGGATGTTATATCAGCCAGAGTTTGAAGATATTAACAAGCTGAAAAAAATGATGACAATGTTCAATGATGCATCGGTATGGAAAAAGATGAATGCTGATGAAAATGCGGTAGCAGTATCAACAAGAAGTGGTGCTGAACTCACATGGTATAACGATCTGGCAGTCGTTAGAAGCAAGTTTAAAGTGAATGGTGATGAAACGGGTGAATTCATGGTCATTGGACCTAGCCGAATGAATTATGACAAAGTTGTCAGCATGGTTGAATATGCGGCAAGAATGATAGAAAAGATGTATAAAACTGGAGGTGATGATAGTGAATAAAGACGAAAAGAAAGTTGAAGAAAAGGACGAGGCTGTCGTCGCTGAAGAAACAAAAGAAAACGTTGAAACAGAAAAAACAGAAGAAAAGAAAGAAACAAGTGAAGATGTGATTGCTTCATTAAACGAAGAAATCAAAAAGAAAGATGAAGAAATCGCAAAACTCAAAAATGCGTACGCTATGGCTTATGCAGATACAGAAAATACAAGAAAGAGACTCGTGAATGAATATGAGCAGAAACAAAAGTATCACATTCAGTCATTCGCAAAAGAAGTATTACCTGTATTAGATAACTGCGAAAGAGCATTAGCACAGGCAACACAGGATGAAGCGTATCGTAAAGGTGTAGAAATGATCTACAACCAGTTGAAAACATGCCTTGAAAAAGAAGGTGTTACAGAAATCGAAGCACTTGGACAGCCATTCGATGGTAACTGGCATCAGGCTTTAATGACAGAAGTTAAAGAAGGTGTAGAACCAGGAATGGTAACAGAAGTACTACAAAAAGGATATAAATTGAAAGACCGCATCTTAAGAGCGGCTATGGTAAAGGTTAGCGAATAACCGGGAGGTAATAAGAATATGAGTAAGATTATTGGTATTGACTTAGGTACTACAAACAGCTGCGTAGCAGTAATGGAAGGCAAGGAAGCAAAGGTAATTGCTAACCCTGAAGGTAATAGAACAACTCCTTCAGTTGTAGCTTTTAAAAATGGTGAAAGAATTGTTGGTGATGCTGCAAAGAGACAGTTGATCACAAACAAGAACACAGTATATTCTGTAAAGCGTTTAATGGGTACAGACAAGAAGGTTGAACTTGAAGGAAAACAGTATACACCACAGGAAGTATCCGCTATGATCCTTTCTTACTTGAAAGATTATGCTGAAGCTTATCTTGGTGAAAAGGTAGACAAGGCTGTTATTACAGTTCCTGCATACTTCAACGATGCACAGCGTCAGGCAACAAAGGATGCTGGTAAGATTGCTGGATTAGAAGTTGAAAGAATCATCAACGAACCAACAGCATCTGCATTAGCATTCGGTCTTGATAAGGATCAGAATACTGAACATAAGATTCTTGTATATGACCTTGGTGGTGGTACATTCGATGTATCTATTCTTGATATCGCAGATGGTACATTTGAAGTATTATCTACAGCAGGTGATACACATCTAGGTGGTGATGACTTTGATGAAAAGATCATTGACTGGCTAGCTGATAACTTCAAGAAGGAACATAACATTGATTTGAAGGCTGACAAGATGGCTTTACAGAGATTGAAGGAAGCAAGTGAAAAGGCTAAGAAGGATCTATCTGGAACAGTTCAGACACAGATTTCCTTACCATTCATTTCTGCAGGTCCTGAAGGTCCATTACACTTAGAAGCAACATTAACAAGAGCTCAATTTGATGCTATGACAAAGGATCTTGTTGATAGAACAATGGTTCCAGTAAAGAATGCATTAAAAGATGCTGGTCTGAATGCAAGTGATCTTGATCAGGTATTACTTGTAGGTGGTTCTACACGTATTCCAGCTGTACAGGAAGCAGTAAAAAGAGAACTCGGTAAAGAACCTAACAAGTCCGTTAACCCAGATGAATGTGTAGCTTTAGGTGCTGCAATTCAAGGTGGTGTCATCAGTGGTGATGTTAAGGACGTATTATTACTTGACGTTACTCCATTAAGCTTAGGTATTGAAACACTTGGTGGTGTTATGACAGTATTGATTCCAAGAAATACTACGATTCCAACAAGCAAGTCTCAGGTATTCTCAACAGCAGCAGATAACCAGCCAGCAGTAGATATCCATGTATTACAGGGTGAAAGACCAATGGCTGCAGATAACAAGACACTTGGCAACTTCCAGTTAGATGGTATCGCACCAGCTAGACGTGGTGTTCCACAGATCGAAGTTAAGTTTGATATCGACGTTAACGGTATCGTTAAGGTATCTGCATTGGATAAGGGTACAAATAAGGAACAGCACATTACAATTCAGAACTCTTCTGGATTAAGTGATGATGAAATCGATAGAATGGTTAGAGAAGCTGAAGAGCATAAGGCTGAAGATGACAAGCGTAAGGAAGAAATCGAAACAAAGAACAAGGCTGAAGCTTTCATCAACCAGATCGATGAAACATTAAAGAGCGACAATGCAAATGTAAGTGAAGATCAGAAGGCTGAAGTTAAGAAGCTCAGAGATGAATTACAGGAAGCTATTGACAAGAATGATATGGAAACATTGAAGTCAAAGATGGAAGCTCTTGAACAGGCAGCAAATGCTATGGCACAACAGATGTACCAGCAGCAGGGTGCACAGGCTGATCCTTCCGCATCAGCTGGCAATACTTCATCCTCTAATGATGATGTTGTAGATGCTGATTTCAAAGAAAAGAATTAATCATAATGAATGCGGAATGTAATTTCCGCATTCTTATTTCAAAGAATAAGTGAGGTTTTGTATGGCAGATAAGCGAGATTACTATGAGGTATTAGGCGTATCCAAAAATGCAACCGATGATGAAATCAAACGAGCCTATCGAAAGCTCGCTAAGAAGTATCATCCGGATTTGAATAAAGCACCTGATGCCGCTGAAAAATTTAAAGAAGTCAATGAAGCAAATGAAGTATTGTCTGATCCTAAAAAAAGACAGGCATATGACCAGTTTGGCTTTGCAGGTGTAGATCCACAAGCTGCGGGCGGCAATGGATTTGGAGGCGGATTCTCTGGATTCTCTTCTGGTAACTTCAGCGACTTTGGAGATATTTTTGGAGATATCTTTGGATCTGGTATGGGTGGTTTTTCATCATCTTCTAGATCTAGAGCAAAGCAAGGACCACAAAAGGGTGAAGATGTATTTAGAAGAATGTCTATTTCTTTTATGGATGCATGTTTTGGTAAAACAGAAACTTTGAATCTGACATTTGATGAGCAGTGTGAACATTGTCATGGTACAGGAGCTGAAAGTCCTAGTGATATTGAAGACTGTCCTAGATGTCATGGAACTGGATACGTTGAATCTGTGCAGCAGTCTTTGTTTGGCATGATGCGTACACAAAGTCCATGTCCAGATTGTCATGGTACAGGTAAGCATGTTAGAAAGGCTTGTCATGTTTGTCATGGACAAGGCTACACACGAAAGACTTCACCAGTTGAAATCAAGATTCCTGCAGGTATTTCCAGCGGTCAGCAGTTAAGAGTTGCTGGTAAAGGAAGTCGTGGAAGCAATGGTGGACCAAATGGTGATCTCTATATTGAAATCAACGTACAGCCACATAAGTATTTTGTAAGAGATGGTAAAGATATTTACCTTGATATTCCAGTCAGTGCAGTGGATGCTACGATTGGTACTTCAGTAGATGTACCTACAATTGACGGGGATGTTTCTATGAAGATCCCTGCAGGTACACAGGATGGCACAAAATTAAGATTAAAAGGAAAAGGTGTTGTTGATCTTAGAGGCGGCAAGAAGGGTGATGAAATCGTCACTGTTCGCGTAAAAGTAAACGATGACCTTTCTAGAAAAGAAAAAGAACTCTATAAGCAGTTACAGGAGTTACAAGAATCCTCTAGGTCTGAAACACTTTGGACAAAATTTAAAAACCAGTTTAAATAGAAAACTGTAAAGGAGGTGGTATCATGAATCCTGAAATCATGACTGAAATTCTCCAACAAATTATTAATAACGCAGTTACAAAAGCACAGGAAAATCATCATTCACAAATTGCGGTAGAACATGTTCTATGTGCAATGTGTGAAGATGACAACCTGGATGGAATATTCGAAAGAATGAATGTTCCAAAATCTAAATTTCTGACGATTGTGAAAAGATCACTATCTAACATGGCAAGTGTAGATGGTGCAAATGATCTTACAATTGATCGTTATCTTCAGCAGGCATATCAGTACGCTATGGATTATATGAAAAAGCTTGGCGATACATATATGAGTGCTGCGGATCTATTGATTGGTATCTTTGAAACAAATGCACCAGTTGTAAATGAACTCATGAATACGCTGCATTTCACATTAAAAGATATCATCAAAGCAGAAAATGATAGAAGAGGAGGTATGAAGATGGACGAAAAAACAAACGAAAGCCAACTTGATGCCTTAAGTAAATATGGCAGAGATTTGGTACAAGAAGTGAAAGATCACAAAATTGATCCTGTCATCGGTAGAGATGAAGAAATCAGACGTGTGATTGAAATCTTATCTCGTAAAACAAAAAACAACCCTGTATTGATTGGTGAACCAGGTGTTGGTAAAACGGCAATCTGTGAAGGATTGGCACAGCGTATTTACCATGATGAAGTACCAGAGGGATTAAAGAATAAAAAACTCATTGAACTCGATATGGGTGCTTTGATTGCTGGTGCAAAATACAGAGGTGAATTTGAAGAAAGACTCAAAGGTGTTTTAAAACAGGTTCAAAAGGCAAATGGCGATATTATTCTGTTTATTGATGAAATCCATAACCTTGTTGGTGCTGGAAAGACAGAAGGATCCATGGATGCGGCGAACTTGTTGAAACCACTGCTTGCTAGAGGGGAATTGAGATGTATTGGTGCAACGACATTCAATGAATATCGTCAATACATTGAAAAAGACAGAGCTCTAGAAAGAAGATTCCAGAAAGTTCTTGTCAATGAACCAACAGTAGATGATACGATTGCAATCTTAAGAGGTTTGAAAGAACGTTTTGAAAACTATCATCATGTAACAATCAAGGATGAAGCACTTGTTGCGGCAGCGAAGCTTTCTGATCGTTATATTACAGACCGTTTCTTGCCTGATAAGGCAATTGACCTTGTGGATGAAGCTTGTTCTTCTATTCGTGTAGAATTAGACTCTATGCCTACAGAATTATATGAACTTGATCGTAAACAAAAGCTTTTGGATATGGAATTAAAATCATTGAAGAAAGAAAAAGATGATAAGTCATTAGCAAGAAAAGCTGAAATTGAAAAAGAACTTGCAGATGTCAATGAAAAGCTTGAAGCTGGCGTTTCTAAATGGAATGCTGAAAAGGAAAGTGATAAATCTATCGCTTCCTATCAGAATGAACTAGAAGAAGCAAAGAAGCAGTATGATTTAGCACGTGAAAGAAATGACTATGATAAAGCTGGGCAGCTATTATATTCAACAATTCCAGCACTAGAAAAGAAAATTAAGGATTCTATGAATACAGATGAATCTTCATCTGATTCTATGCTGAAAAGAGTTGTTGATGAAGAAGAAATCAATGAGATCGTATCTAGATGGACACATATTGATATTTCAAGATTAAAGTCCAGTGAAAAAGATAAAATCCTGCATCTCAAAGATTTCCTGGCAAAACGTGTGATGGGACAAGATGAAGCACTTGAACTTGTGACAGATGCAATTATGCGTTCCAAAGCAAATATCCAAGATGAAAATCGTCCACTTGGTTCCTTCATGTTCCTGGGTCCTACAGGTGTAGGTAAAACTGAAGTTGCGAAAGCACTGGCACAGCAGTTATTCGACGATGAAAGCAATATTGTCAGAATCGATATGAGCGAATACATGGAGAAATTCAGTGTTTCTAGATTAATTGGTGCTCCTCCAGGATACGTTGGATACGAAGAAGGCGGTCAGTTAACAGAAGCTGTTAGAAGACATCCATATTCCATCGTTCTTCTTGATGAAGTAGAAAAGGCACACCCAGATGTATTTAATATCCTGCTTCAAATATTGGATGATGGAAGAATCACAGATTCTAAAGGTGTAACAGTAGATTTCAAAAATACAATCATTATCATGACAAGTAACCTTGGCAGTGAATATGCTTTTGAAAAAGATGAAGAAACACGTAGAAAGCATTATGAAGATGCAGTACATGCATTCTTTAAACCAGAATTTGTCAATCGTATCGATGAAATCATTGTATTCAATGCATTAGGTGTTGAAGTACAGAAGAAGATTGCAGATAAGTTCTTAGGCTTGCTTGCTGATAGATTGAAAGAAAAAGATATCACTCTAGAAGTTACAGAGAAAGCAAAAGAAAGAATTATCAAGCTAGGTGTGGATCCTCAATTTGGTGCTAGACCAATGAGAAGACATATCCAGCGTGGAATTGAAACAGAAATTGCGAAAGTCATTCTTTCTACAGATAACATTGCCAACAAGACAATTGTTGTAGATGCAGATGACAATCAATATTTATTCTCTGTAAAATAGATATGAAAACAGGATAGAATATAATCTATCCTGCTTTTTTTATGAATTCACTTTTGAAATAAATGCATCAAATCCATTGCGACCATTTTCATCGTCTTTATAGATACCAGCATTTTCTAATACTTCAGCAAATACATAACCAATTTCATCCTGAATAATAGAATCAATATTGTCTGAATTGATATCTGTATACTTCTTTTTGATACCTTCAGCCCATACCGCATGAGAAGCAATGACTGGGTTAGAAGCGATATCTTCATTGTTTAGAATTGCTTTTTTCAATGTTTCCATTTCATTGAGCAATCTTGCTGGAAGTACCGCAAGCCCCATAACTTCAATCAAGCCAATATTTTCTTTCTTGATGTGATGGAGATGTGGGTGTGGATGGAAGATACCAAGAGGATATTGCTCACTTGTTAGATTATTTCTTAAGACAAGATCCAATTCATACTTGCCATCTTTCATTCTCGCAATTGGAGTGATTGTATTATGAGGTGTATCGTTTGTAAATGCTTCAATACCACATGTTTCATCACTGTAGTTTTTCCATGTTTGTAAAATATGATCTGCAAGTTCTACGATTCTAGAAGGTGATGTACCATCTAAACGAATCACAGACATTGGCCATTCAACAATACCAGCTTCTACATCTTCAAATCCTTTGAATGCAACAGATTTACGCAAAGGTGCTTTTGCCATCGCAAATGTATAATTACCACCCTGGAAATGTTCATGAGATAAGATAGAACCACCACAGATTGGAAGATCAGAGTTAGATCCAATTGTGTAATGCGGGAAAATATCTAAGAATTCGAGAAGACGTGTAAATGTTGCCTTTTCAATCTTCATTGGACGGTGAGCTTCAGATAGAACGATGCAATGTTCATTGTAATAAACATATGGGCTATACTGCATGAACCATGCTTCATGATCCAGTGTCAATGGAATCTGTCTTAATGTAAAACGTGCTGGATGATCAAGTCTTCCCGCAAAACCTTCATTTTCGTGACAGAGAAGATCTACAGGATAACGATTCTGGCTTTGATTTGCGGCAGCAGCAATTGCCTTTGGATCCTTTTCAGGTTTGGATAGGTTGATTGTAATATCTAAATCACCATATTTTGTAGATGTAACCCATTTACGATCCTTTGCGATACGGTAACGACGAATATAGTCAGAATCACAACTAAGCTTATAGAAATAATCTGTAGCTTTTTTTGGTGATTCTTTATATAGAGCATCAAATGTATGTCTTACTTGACTTGGTCTTGGTGTTAAACAATTCATCAGTCTAGTATCAAACAAATCTCTTGATGCAATACCATCTTCAATCACACCTCTATCTGCAGCATCATCTAATAATACTTTCAAGATTTCTTCTAGAGGGTGTGCTTCTCCACTTTCAGGATGAAAAGATGCATCTACATCTAATTTCATTGTATCTAGCAATGCATTTGTTACATAAAAGATATCACTTTCTTCAATGAGTTCTGTGTCTAAACCATAGCGAATAAGTGAGTGAATAGCTTCAATTGTATTCATGATTTCTAACTCCTTAATTTTTCATCTATCATTTTATTCTAATTGTGAATGAGATACTATCTAAATATTTTAGATATAATCATGAATATTTTAAGTATAGTCTATGATATAATACCTTCATTGAGTTTAAGAGGTAGAAAAAATGAATCTTGGTTTAAATGATATTATCAATATCGTTATTGGTGTGGTTTTTATTGGTTTATCCATTCCACTATTCTTCCGCTGGAAGAAACTAAATGGCAAAGTTATCATTGCTGATCAGCAATGGTCTACAATGCGAATCTTGTTCCTTGTTGTAGGAGTACTATCCGTTCTTTCTATGTTTACACAAGGTGCAAGCATGTCTATTTTTGATATCTTCCGTCTAACAGGTACAATCATAGCAGTATCTGTATACATGGTTGTTAGAGATGGCGTTGGTGAAGAAGGGCTTGTTAGTGGAGGAAAGATGATTCCTTGGAGTGAAGTACGTGCATATGACTATGAAAAAAGAAAAAATGTCATTGCGGTATTCTTTACAGTAGAATCTCAGAACGAAAAGAAGCCGGATGATTATAGAAGTAAAGAATTAGACTTCTCTTTACAGGATGAAGAGCAGCTGAAAAGATTCCTTGAAACAAATCTAGGAAGAAAATATACAAGAATGAAGAAGAATTCCAAGTGAGTTCTTCTTTTTTTATGTGACTTGCAAATACGGCGGTTTCGTTTCATAATATTCATAGTCAAAGTGACTATATTGAGTATGGAAAAAATAAATGAATATGGAGAAACTTTAGAACAGTTTCTAAAAAATTATGATGAAAACAAATATAGAAGACCTAGTAATACAGTGGATATGATCTTGTTTACTGTATATGAAGGAAATCTAAAAGTACTGCTGGTTAAAAGAAAGAATCATCCATTTATTGGTGATTGGGCGATGCCTGGTGGATTCATTGAATTTGAAGAAGATATGGAACAGGCAGTATTGAGAGAGTTAAAGGAAGAAACAAGTATTTCAAAGTATACATACTTTAGACAGTTATATACATTTGGAAATGCAGATCGTGATCCTAGAACGCGTATTATTACGACAGTCTATCTTTCTATGACACCTTCCAGCAACATTAAAAATACACATGCCAGTGATGATGCAAAAGATGCTAGATGGTTCAATATTTCAAAGAAAACAATTTCTTCTACACAGAAAGGTAGAAAATCACTTCTTTGTTTAGACAACGATCAGGAAGATATTCATATCTGTTATGAAATCAAAGACAATGCGAAACGAAATTACGTAGAAAGTAAATCGAAATGGCTGGAAAAGAAGAGTAATGCGATGCTTGCCGCAGACCATATCAAGGCAATCAATATGGCAATGGATGTATTGAAAAGCCGTGTTGCTTCTACTGGTATCTTGTTTAATCTGTTGCCGAATGAATGTACATTACGCCAGATCCAGGATGCGTATGAAGCTGTGATTGGTCATAAAGTCGATACAGGTAATTTTAGAAGAGATATTAAAAAGATGTTGATTGATACAGGAAAGAAAACAAAAGGGATTGGAAAGCGTGCTTCTTTGTATCAGTTTAACCCAATGTATGATTTCTTAAAGGAGAATTTATGAAAAAGGTATTGGTAATTGTAGATGTGCAGAATGATTTTGTAGATGGTGCTTTAGGCACAAAAGAGGCAGTGGAAATTCTTCCATATGTGAAAGAAGAAATTGCTAAAAAGTATGATGATGTATTTGTAACATTTGATACACATGAAGAAAACTATCTAGATACACTGGAAGGAAAGAATCTTCCAGTGAAACACTGCATTCGTCATACAGAAGGATGGGAATTAAACAAAGAAATTCAGGATGCTTTAGAAAATGTATCGTTTATTCCTGTAGAAAAGCCAACATTTGCCTCTTGCACACTTGTACAGATGATCACTGCTTTACAGCCAGATGAAATTACACTTGTTGGATTATGTACAGATATTTGTGTGATTTCAAATGCATTGCTGCTAAGAGCAGCTTTGTATAATACAACGATCAATGTTGTTGAAAAAGCATGTGCTGGCGTAACAAAAGAAAAGCACCTGGCAGCATTAGAAACAATGAGATCATGTCAGATCAATGTTTTATAGGAGGAAAAGAAATGTCAAACATTAATGTAGAACCTTATATTGCTGACGAAGATTATAACAATCCAGCGATGGTAACTGACTTTTATGAATTCACAATGGCAAACTGCCTGTTCCAGCACGGCTTTAAAGACAAGATCATGGTTTTTGACATGTTCTTTCGAAGAAACCCAGATAATCAAGGATACAGTATTTCCTGCGGTCAGCATGCTTTAGTGAAATTTTTAAGAGAATATCACTTTACAGAAAAAGATCTTGTATATTTAAGAACAAAGGGAATGAGTGAAGAATTCCTTAACTATCTAAGAACATACAAATGGAAGGGTGATATGTATGCTTTCAAGGAAGGTCTTGTATGCTATCCACAGGTACCAATGGTACGTATTGAATGCGATATGGTTGGTGCAATCTTAATTGAAACATATCTTTTACAGACAATGAACTTCCATTCACTGATTGCGACTAAAGCAACAAAGATTTCAGGCCTTTCAACGCATACACCAAGAAATGTTATGGAATTTGGTACACGTAGAGCACAGGGACAGTCCGCTGGCGATAATGGTGCGTATGCCGCAATTCTAGGTGGATGCATTGGTACAGCAAACTGCCTGGCAGAAATGAAATACGGACCAGATGTTAAGGCTGTAGGTACAATTGCACACTCTTTCATTGAATTCTATGAAAATGAATTTGAAGCATTCAAAGCATATGCAGATACATATCCAGAAAACGTATCTCTACTATTAGATACATACAATATTCTAGAAAGTGGTTTACCAAACCTCATTAAGATTGATGACTATCTTATTGAAAAATATCCGAATGATCCAAACAAGAGAGTCAAGAGTGCACGTATTGACTCAGGAGACCTTGCTAGAGGATATAAGAGACTTAGAAAGAGACTGGATGAAGCTGGAAAGCCTTATGTAAAGCTTGTAGCATCTAATTCCTTAGATGAAAATACAATGGCAGATATGGAATTGTATGAAGGTGCACGCTTTGATTCCTATGGTGTTGGTGAAAAGCTGATTACTTCTTCTTCTTCACCTGTATTTGGCGGTGTATATAAGCTGGTTGCGGTCAAAGAAGAGGATGGTACATATTCTCCTAGAATGAAGTGTTCTGATTCTGCTTCAAAGGCAATTATTCCAGGTAAGTTAATGGCTTGGCGTATCTATGATGAAGAAGGCAAGGGACAGGCAGATATTATTTCTCTTGATGATGAAATCATTGAAGAGGGAAAAGAAATTACTGTATATGATATGAATCCAGATGCTTTGCATCATTCTAGAAAGATTACACCTCTCAAGGTTGAAAGACTTCTTGTTCCACATCTAATCAATGGTGAACTTGCGATGGAACTGCCTTCCATCAAGGAAAAGAAGGAATTCATCAAAGACCAGCTTGAAAATAAAGTTTGGGAAAGTGAACTTCGTCCAAAGATGCCACATTCACATTATGTAGATCTAACAGAAAAAGTATATGAATTAAGAGAAGCAATGTATAAGAAGTTGCATGGAGGTTCTCTTGATTAAAGCATTAATGTTTGGGGGAGCATTTAATCCCCCAACAATTGCACATATTCAACTGGCGGAATATGCAAAAAAAATGACAAAGTCTGATGTTGTGATCTTTGTACCAACAAAAATGACATATATCAAAAATGATCAGCAGAAAGACTTTGCATTTAATGATGAAGTGCGTTATGAAATGCTTCAGAAAATTGCTTCTACAAGAGAATGGATGCTTGTCAGTGACTTTGAAATCAAAGCAGAAACACAGCCACGTACATATATGACATTGCTGCATCTGAAAGATGAAGGCTATGCATGTAAACTGTTGTTTGGCAGTGATAAGTTAAAAGAATTAAAGACAGGCTGGATGTATATGAAGGAAATTACGGAACAGTTTGGTATTGTGTGTATGAAAAGAAGCAATGCTGATTTTCAATCCATCATTGATAACAATCCATATATAAAAAGTATTTCTTCATACATTGAAATGATTGATACGCCAGATGATTTTCAAATGATTTCTTCTTCCATTGTCAGACATTTGTTTGATGAAGGAAAATATGAAGAGATTGATCAATTGATTCCAGAAGAATTGAATGGATTAAGAAACTATACAAAGGATGATACTTTATGAAAAATAGAATGATCAAAGTTGGAAATGTAGTACCTTCACTAAAGGTTGCAGATGTTTCTTACAACACAGAACAAATCAAACAGGCAATCTTAGAACATCAGGATTGTTCTATTTTACTATTCCCAGAGCTATGCATCAGTGGGTATACATGTGCGGACTTATTTGCACATGATGCGCTATTAGAAGCTAGTAAAAATGCTTTGTCAGAGATTGCTTCTATTGTTGATCAGCAATTGATTGTTGTTGGTGCTGCATTAAAATATCACAATAGTCTATATAACTGTGCTGTCTATATTTCACAAGGAAAGATCATTGGCATTGTTCCAAAGATCTATATTCCAACATATTCAGAATTCTATGAATCTAGATGGTTTACTTCAGGAAAAGAAATCAAAGATACATATATTCAATTTGGAAATGATAAAGTTCCTTTTTCTAAAACTTTACTTGTTGAAGATCCACAAAGTGGAGCAGTTGTTGGATGTGATATCTGTGAAGATCTATGGGTCGCAGACAAGCCTAGTACACATGCTTGTCTAGCGGGAGCAAATATCATTGTGAATTTAAGTGCATCTGATGAATTGATTGGAAAAGAAGACTATCGTAGAAGCATGGTTTCTCAGCAATCCAGTTCTTGTTATTGTGCGTATTGCTATGTTTCAAGTGGTGTGGATGAATCAAGTACGGATCTCGTTTTCTCTGGTCATTCTATGATTTATGAAAATGGCAAGAAGCTGAAAGATTCTATCTTTATGGAACGTACACATGTTGATTCCGCAATCATTGATCTAGATACAATTACATATAACCGTATTCATCAAAATACATTTGAAACGGTAGATGAAGGATATACAAGAGTGGAAGCAAAGATTCCTGCATTGTGTAATACAAATGAAATTTCAGTAGATACACTTGTAGAAACACTACAAAAAGAAGACTATTCGATTGCGAAAAATCCATTTGTACCAAAGGATGACAATGAAAGAAAAGAACGTTGCGAAAAGATTCTCAAGATTCAGGCAAATGGCCTGGCAACACGTGTACGTTCAACACATATTCATAATCTCGTCATTGGTATTTCTGGTGGATTGGACAGTACATTAGCTTTGCTTGTGGCACATGAAGCAAAGAAAATCGTTCCTGAAATTCATATTATTGGCTATACACTTCCAAACCATGGGAATACAACATCTTTAACATATAACAATGCAATCAATTTAATGAAAGCATTGAATGTTGAAGCGAGAGAAGTTGCCATTGGTGAAGGTGTAAAACTACATTTAGAAGAATTAGGACATGGAAATCAATACAATGGTGAAGGTGATACAACATATGAAAATGCACAGGCAAGATATCGTACATATATCTTGATGGATGCGGCAAATATGGAAAATGGCTTAGTTGTTGGTACAGGTGACTTATCTGAACTTGCATTAGGCTGGTGTACGTATAATGGAGATCATATGAGTATGTATGGTGTGAATACATCTGTTCCTAAAACACTTGTACAATACATCTGTAGAACATATGCATATACATGTGATGATGCATTCTTAAAAGAAACATTATTGAGTATTGTAGATACACCAATTTCTCCTGAATTAACACCTGCAACTAATGGAAAGATTGCACAGAAAACAGAAGAAAAGATTGGTAAATATGACTTGAATGATTTCTTCTTGTTCTATACATTACGTTATGGTTTTACACCTGAAAAGATACTTGCATTTGCATTAGTTGCATATGATACATTAACAAAACAAGAAGTGAAAGATGCGTTGATCCGTTTCTATAATCGTTTCTTCCATCAGCAGTTTAAGCGTTCTTGTCTGCCGGATGGACCTAAGGTTGGTTCTGTTACGTTGTCTCCTAGAGGTGACTGGAGAATGCCTAGTGATGCATCTGTAAATTTGTGGATTGAACAAGTGAAGAATGCGTAAACTAAATAAATAACAAAAATATTTTAAAGAACCGTGAAATTTTCTATCTTTAGAAATTAGCGGTTTTTTTGTAAGCGTCAAATAAATACCGTCTAGATAAAGAAAAACAGGATATGTACTATAGAAGTGTTCTTAATGAACAAATA
>CAKVBD010000010.1 GCA_934725105.1 uncultured Bulleidia sp.
ACTTTTTTGAAGTTTTAACTTATCCACACTAAAAAAGAGGAAATTCTCCAATTTAAGAGTTTTTCCTCTTTTTTTGAACTGTTTCAACTGTTACAGCCCCTTTTTCATTATAGTTTTTCAAATATTTCAATTGCCTGTTCCACGGAATCAACAATATAATCCGCTTTTTGTTTAATACGTTCATCACAGCGATGGAATGTAAATGCAACATCTGCAGCTTCTAGAGAAGGAATATCATTGAAAGAATCTCCAATTCCCGCAATCATATCTGCTTTAAAGATCTTCTTTGCCTGATGAATACCACTGCCTTTAGATACTCCATGATGTACAACATCCAGCCAGTTTACATTCTGGTATGCATCCATTTCTTCAGGAAATTTCTTATTAATTTCATATGTTAATGCTTCAGCCATTTCTAATGATGGTGTCCATATAGATATCGCAGTCACATGTTTTCCATTGAGATCTTCAATATGATCTAATACAACTTGTGAATTGTATCCATTTCTTCTTTCAAACAATGTAAATACATGTCCATCTGCATGAATATAAAGGATACCTCTACCATCACATAGATTCTGTATTTTACCTACCTGTTCTGTTGTAATTGTATCTTCCTGCAGCACTTTAATATTGCCATTTTCTTTCTTGGAAATGATTCCACCAGTAGAAGCAATAATAAAGTCACATTCAGGTCCACCAATATCATCACCTTCAAATCCATATAGTGGTCTACCAGTACATAAACCAAATAAATTACCATTTTCCTGGAATCTCTTGATAGCTCTTAAATCACCCTGCTTAAAATAGCCACCAATCTTTTCATCCACAAAATGAATTGTTCCATCAAAATCACTCGCAAATACTTTCATCCTAATTTCCTCTTTTTATAAGTCCTATTATACAAAAATAAAACACAATTGCGAATGAAACAATTGCGTCTTATTTTGTAATGCTGAATGATGTTTGCATACACGGAATGCCGTTCGCACGGATGCGATAGCTGGCACTCTGCACTCATAGGCCTCCTTCCAAAGAGTAATTAGCAGTTTCCCACAAATTAACCTAACGAATGTTGAACTGACTGGCACATGATTCCAATCATTCTGTACAAGTACTTTATACCGTATTTTTGCACATTTTGCAAGCCCAACACTTCCATATCGCGAGTACCTCACGCGTGAAATAAACAGGGATAGAATACCATGTACTCCATGCACATAAAGCATGAAATGACAGTCCAGCGCTCTTTACTAACAAGGATGCACGATACATATGAAACTCTTGTGTACTCACCGCAATGTCTTTTGACAGATTATTTTCTTCAATGATCTTCTTAGAAAATAGAACGTTCTCTTTTGTATTTGTGCTTTGATTTTCCACATAGATCCTTGCCTTAGAAATTCCATGTTCCATTAAATATGTATACATAGCTTCCGCTTCACTGATATCTTCATTTCTGCCTTGTCCACCAGAAACAATCACATTTGATACCGGTGAAATGTTTAAATAGCGAATGGCACGATCCATTCTCTGCATCAACGCTCTTGATGGTCTAGTACCATACAATCCACATCCAAGAATCAATACCGTTTCATTGTTCTCTGCTTTTTGAAAACATGCGGAAAACATAAAACATAGTGTGATACCAATTAAAATTGCATTCAGTAAAAGAAAGATTCCAATAGATACATTCCCATATAATCCATACAAAATGCATGCACCACTCAAAATAAAACCAAATACATTTCCAAAATTAAACGAGCATCCTAAAAACAATGGAAGAATATAAAAAAGTAATAATATACAGCCAAAATAAATCATTCCTCTTCTCCATCTGACAACAATAACGTATGCACTGTCAATAACAGTAAAATCATAAAGGAAAATGTTCCTGTAATACTTAACACAAGATTTCTTGTCGACATTTCAAGAATATAATTATCATAAAACCCTGCAATCAGAATAAATACACCCGTAATTGCGGCAGAAAGATTAATCATTCTTAAACTGTTCCACATCATTCCAATTCCACGATCTCGAATTGCATTTGTTAAGGATGCCCAGAATCCAAATCCAACATAAAGAATCATCAAATAAAAAACACCTTTACTATACTGAAATGATCCTTCCCCATGTGTCACAAAAGAAACAAAGATACCAAAGATCAAATTCAATCCAACAAGCATCAATCCAACAGAACGCACACCATTAAAACGAAGCAGCTTTTTCTCTTCTTCATCTGTGATTGAATTGATCATTTTTGTAAAGTGTGACCAATGTGTTCTTAATAATGCAATACTTCCATAGTACATCGATACAATCATCATCCATATTGAACGTAAACGAATTGCTTCTTCCAGATACAACAAGACAAATCCATAATTTGTCCATGTAGACGCTTCAAAAATCAACCAGCTCATAAAGATACGGTTGTCTTTTGCATTTTTTAATATCGTCTTTCTTAAAGAATCATTTTCTTTCATATCTAGTATTAGTTTATCTTTTTTTCTTAAGATTTTCATCTATTGATAAAATCGCTGCTATAAATGTTCTTTATTATTTCATTTGTGTTCGTTTTTATATAAAATAGAACATGAAAGGAGTTTCTTTATGGCACAACAGACATTTTCAATTCGTATGGATGCACAGTTAAAGAAAGAATTCGATGCTTTAGTAGAAGATATGGGTATGAATGCTACCACTGCTTTTAATATCTTTGCACGTGCAGTCGTACGAGAAAAAAAGATTCCATTTGAAATTGGAACACAAAATATACAAGAAAAATCATTAACAAAGAAACAACTCTTAGAACTACTCAACACAATGAAGGATGAATGAAAGACAAGACTAGAAGAGACATCGATCTTGACGATACAGTAGAACTTCCTGTCATAGATAATCAAGATTACTATCAGAAAACAAAAGATCCAAAGCGGATCGTTTTTCCGTTTGTCTCTAAGATTGGTATCTTTCTATCAATAATCATTTCACTCACCCTTGCTTTACGTGCTTTCTATATTTCTCATTATGGTATCAATTTATCTCTTCTACAAAATCAGGCATTGATTTTAACAGGAATCAATGGAGAAGGAGAAATTCCATCTTCTTTCCACCCTGAAAAACAAGCACTCTCTTCCTTGAAGAAAGAACTGCGAAACCAGGAAAGACATCGTAAAGATACAAGAGCTTTAAGAACTCTCATCCAATCCATTGACTGTTCATCTTCTATAAAAGATCATTTATCGAATGGAACCGTGATTCAATATGCATGTAAATTTGACGCACAAGCCGCAAAAGAAGCAAAGTATAACCTCAAAGATACTTCTAGATCTTATACAGTGACTGGTTTATCAAACATCACAACGATCGATCCATTTGAACAGCTGCAAATTGAAACAAGTAATACAGATGGTGTAGAACACATTACATTACATCCAGAAAAAACATTTACTGACTTAGGCATCCAATACTCCTATACTGTTGATTCAACATCTTCTTTAACTGTCTCTATATCTTATGATCAGCAGAAATTAACAAAACAAGGCTATCGCATTTTAAACAATCAAACTTCAAAAGAAATATCGTATTCACATTCTTCTACTATGAATGCATCGAATTCCAATGTGCCATATACAGAAATTTTCAATACATTCATTCCTTCTGTCGAAGAAGAACTTGCTTCCTGCCAATCCTATGCTTTTGGAAAAGAAGAAATCAATGCGTATCACCCAGCACTCAAAAGCTATACCATTCAACAAGACGGCAGTATAAAAGTCACATATTCGATTCAAAATACATACTCAGATGCATTCCCACAATACTATGCATTTGATATTTCCTATACAGGTCATATTGTGCAATCAGGTGATACAACCTATCAGTTTTTTTCAGATACAATCCATGCATGTAAATATGATGGCTATGGAGACCACTATACCATCATAAAAAAAGAAACAGAATAATTCTGCTTCTTTAGTCAAATGTATGTAACTGAGGAATATGTTTGTATAAAGACTTCGCAATTCCATCATGTTCATTATCATCTGTGATTTCATCTGCGATATCTTTGACTGCCTGTTGAGCATTGCCCATCGCAACACCAATACCCGCAAATTTCAACATTGAAATATCATTTTCCGCATCACCAAATGCAATACATTCTTCAGGCTTAATGCCTAATTTTTCCATTGCCATTGTCAATGCTTTTCCTTTATCTACACCAAGTGCTGTAAATTCATAGTAGAAATTCGCAGTGAACATCATAGACAGCTTGCCTTCAAATGGTGCAGCCATTTCCTTATAGTGTGCCTGCAAGTAGTCTGAATCACCTGCCGTTAAGATCTTATTGACTGGTCCATCCACAAAAGATTCCAGATCTTCAATTTCCATTAACTTATAGCCATTCATACGTGATTCATATTCAATCACATTAAATTCACGATCACCATCTTTTACCATACAGTTATACACATCTTCAACAACCATATGAGAACCATGTGTAATGATTGGACGAACATCAAATTCCTTCATATGATTTAATACTTGTTTTGTTGTGTCTTTATCAATTGTGACATTGACGTACACTTCACCTGTCTGACAATCCACAACTCTAGCTCCGTTGTAACAAACAAATAATCCATTATGATATTTCATATCCAGTTGATCACCATACTGGAAGATTCCTTTTGCGGGTCTGCCACTCGCAATAACTAAGCGAATGCCATATTCCTGTGCATTCATCAATGCTTTTTTTGTTTCTGGAGTAATTTCTTTTTTGTGATTTGTCAGCGTTCCATCAATGTCTAATAATATTGCCTTAATTGCCATTTTCCTTTTCCTCTACATCCTTTTCATTTGTCATTGTAATATACATACAAGCATATGCTTCTATCATATATATGCTTATCAATATTACACTATAATTTACATAGATACCATCATAGGCCGCTCTACTCCCAAGCAAAATCACAAGCACAAATACATGTGCAATACTATAATGATCCATCTGTTTTCCATACATGCCAAGCAATATTTCTAATGCGACGACCGCAAATCCACCCGTTAGAAATAAGCTGCATACAATCAAAGAAGACTGCATCATAGCACATCCAAAAATGCAGATGACAGCTAGAATACTGATTCTTTGTGAAAGTGCATTTCTAAGTTTCTTCTTTTCCTGCACGTATGATGTAATGAACCAGACAATACAAATGATTAAAAGATACACGCACATTCTATTTTGTTGAAACAATGCATCTTCATGAAAGATATGGATCATAGATCTGCATGCAATCGTAAACACAGAAAACATACATATATTTTTTACAATATTCAAAAAAGTAGATAAGACTAGTTTTTTACGGGAATGTTGTATTTCTTTATCTGAAATATCAATTTCATGAACTTTATACATGCATACATATTCTATTTCCGTAAACAGATAAAACATATACTGGGTAATATTGATCCATCCTCTTGTAAATGCATAATTACAGAAAGCAACCGTCACCCCCGCAAATATCATCGTACATAGATCTTGTTGCTTTTTCTGATACAAAAAGCAATCCAATCCATTACAAGCCAAAAGAAATAAACCAACACGAATATCCAAAACCAATCCAAAGATTCCAAGTATCATTGTAGCGGTTATCTTTTTTTCGTAATCCATTCCTTGTGCCTGGAACAAATATTGTAAAAGAACACGTAAAAGCAAAGCTCCGCTGCAAGTCATCATTGTGAATAAAGTGATCCAGCTGGATGTTATCCCTTGATAAAACGTCGCTACATTCACAACAACACCATACAGAAACAACAAAGGCAATACAGATAAGAATGCATTCAGAATCATTTTGACACCTTTATTCCGCATTCTGCTTTCTCACCTCATCCAGCTTCTGTTTTACACTTGGTGCATTCTTTGTTAATTTACGAATCGTTAAGTCTTGCGCTTTATCATTTGCCAGTCGTAATTGACGATCACTAGATGTTAAAGCATCTTTAATCTTTTGTAGATGGGTAATTGATTTATCAATTTCTTCAATCGCTTCATTGAACTTTTTAGAAGCAGATGCATAATTCTTTCCAAATGCATCCTTAAACTTATTCATGTTATCTTCAAAGTTAGATAAGTCCAGATTGTTATTCTTTTCAACAAGCAATTGTTTCTTGTAATCCAATGCATTCATTGCCGCATTTCTTAACAGCGTAATAATAGGAATAAAGAACTGTGGACGAATTACATACATCTTTGGATAACGATACGATACATCTACAATACCTTCATTATATAAATCATTATCTGCTTCCAGCATTGTACAAAGAACCGCATACTCACACTTCTTTTCTCTACGATCTTTATCCAGTTCTTTCAGGAAATCTTCATTTTTATGTTTTGTAGAAGTCGTTTCATTTTCATTCTTCATCTCAAACATAATGGAAATAATTTCTGTACCTTCATCATCAAAATCACGGAAGATAAAATCACCTTTTGAACCTGTTCTTGCATCATTATCCTTTTCAAAATACGCATGTGGAAACATTCCCATACGATTCTTATTGAATTCATAAGAACAATGTTGTTCCAAAGTTTCACCAATCATCTTCGTAGACAATCGTACTTTGAAATCTTTGTATTGTTCCACAAGAGCTTTCTGATCTGCAATCTCACGATCTTTGCTTTTCACCATTGCATCATATTGTGTACGCATTGTTTCACTCTTCACAATAGATTCATTCTTAACGGCATCCAATTCTTTCTGTATATCACGAATTTCAGAATTCTTTTTCTCATTTGTTTCTGCAATTGCCTGTTGTACTGCTAATTGCTTTTCTGTATCGCTTTTTTCAATCTGTCCCTTTAAAGCAATCAATTCATTTTCTTTTTCATGGAGCTGTTTTTCTAGATCAATCGATGCAGACTGCACAGCAGCTTTCTTTTCTTCCTTGCTTGCCTGGATCTTTGCTTCATATTCTGTTTCTTGCAGCTTTAAAGAATGATTCAATGCATCCAATTCTTTCTGTATATTAAGAATTTCAGAATTCTTTTTTTCATTTACTTCTGCAATTGCCTGTTGTACCGCCAGCTGTTTTTCTGAGTCATTTTTTTCAATCTGACCTTTTAAAGCAGTCAATTCATTTTCTTTTTCCTGAAGCTGTTTTTCTAGATCAATCGAAGCAGACTGTACAGCAGTTTTCTTTTCTTCTTTGCTCGCCTGTATCTTTGCTTCATATTCCGTTTCCTGCAGCTGTAAAGAATGGTTCAATGCATCAATTTCTTTCTGCTTCTGATCCATTTTCGTTTGAAATTGTTGTTGCAGTTTAGAAGCAGACAGATCATTCTGGATTTTCAACTTCTCCTGAATTTCCTTTTCTCTTCTTTGTAGTTCTTCTTCAAATACATGATCTTTGATTTGAGATACGATTGAGCTATAGTCTGCTTCATTAATTGTAAATACAGTTCCACAATGTGGGCATTTGATCTGATTCATAAAACATCTCACTTTCCGTGGTAATATTATACTATATTAAAATGAAAGGACTTCTCGTTATGTCAATCAAATTATTACCATGTGATTATGCTGACAGTGAAATGATCGTCGCATGGTTGAATAGTGAAAGTAAAAAAGGAAATCAATTAACTTCCATCAATCCACTCTTTGCGAAATTCAAGCATGAAGAAAAATGTTATTACTACACACAAGTCAATTCTGTTACAGATCAATATGAATTCGCACAGAATGGTGCATGTACAAAAGAAGAAATTATCGCAAAGATGAAAGAAAGAGGTTTTATATACTGTGGAAAATGTGGTTCCTATCTGTATTTTGGATGTGAAAGTTTAAAACTCATTGAATACTTTGATACAAAAGAAAAACATGAATCTGCATTGATCAATGCATATCGAACACAGTTACTGCTATTACTCATCAATATCTTCGTTACGGCACGCATGATCCCTTTGTGGTATCAACAGGCACCATCTTTTATCATTCGTATGATTGGAATGGTGTTCATTCTATTTGTTCCTGTTTATGCATTTCTTGATTTCATTGAAATTAGAAACAAAAGAAGAAACTTAGAAAACTATATCCCTGTATACAAAAGAGAAGTTGAAATCCCTTCTCCAATATTTGAAACAGCGAAAAAAATACTCTTTCTCTTTATCATTGTGTACATTCTTTTCAATACTTTCATTTGACAGCTCAAAAAACAAGCTGTCTTTTTTTATCTTAATGATCACTACTTTCTAATTGGAGTATAATTTTCACCATGAAAGAACAAACATACCGGATATTAAAAGAACACTGGCTTCCAGTCGCATTAGCATTTGGATTATCCATTGCATTTATTTTGTTGTTTTCACACTCTACCAGTCCGCTCAGCTGGTATTACAATGGTACAGATTCCTGTATCAATGTAACAATCGCAAGAGGATGGTACTTTGATATCATTCCTTATAAAGATCTATTCGCAGAGAATGGTCCATGGATGTACTGGCTTGGAAGTTTAGGTGCAGGTTTTGTATATGGCAATAAAGGTGGAATGATTATTCCACAGATAATCAATCTATTCTTATTCTTATTATCTGTCTATTTCACATCTCGACTCGCTACACGAAATAGAGCATATACATGTATGACTTTATTTCTAACAATATGTATGTTAAAGACAAACTATCCAGATGGAATGTATGCGGAAGAATTCCTGCTCCCTTGGATTGGATGGACATATTATCTCATCTTATACAGCCACAAAAAGAAATCATTTTCTCCATTCTATAGTGTATTCTATGGTATTTCTATTGGTGTTACTATACTTTGTGAACCTGTCGGGTTACTAGCATATATTCCCCTTATGTGTTTACTTGCATATATGCTGATAAAAAAGCAGTGGAAAGATTTCTTTCTATCTATGTTATATATCATCATTGGTTTTGCATGTATTACGATTCCTTTTGTCCTCTATTTCAAATATCAAAACTGTTTGTATGAAATGATTTATGATGCATATAAATATCATACAGATCTCACGTTCTCAGCCACAAAAACATCGTATTACTATCGCCTCGTATTCTTCTTGCGCTTCACTGCGATTGCACTCATCTTTTCCGCAATCTTATTTCTATGTAAAAAAGAATATTTCAAAGCTATTTCCTGGGGAATTTGTGGATGTATTGAAACGTACTATTTTGCACAAATGAATTTCACAACACATATCTCAATGTTCTGTATTGTGAATCTTGTATTCCTTTGTAATAGTATCTATTCACTGCTTCCTTTACGTTCACACCCAAAAATCACAATGATTCTATGTGGATGTGTATCGTTTACGAGTATGTATTATCTCTATTTAAAAGATTATCCAAATGCCATTTATACCGCAACAAACTATTCAGTGTATATCAATCAAGGATATGAAGGATTAATAAAGATGATTCCTTCAGAAGACTATGACAAGCTTGTCTTCTATGGTGGAAAGAATATGGAAGATACATATCTTTCAACAAATGCAATGCCTTGTTACAAATACTTCTATCTGCAAGATGAATTATCCACAAATGATATTGTGCTAAAAGAAAAGATCTATTCTACTTTTAAGACATGCAAAGCAAAATGGATCTTAACAGATACCCATACAGATGGTATTGCTGATATTCTCAAAGAAAACTACACACTTGTAGATGAAGCAGGAATCTATTCACTATATCAGCTAAAATGATAAAAGAAAAACATGGAGCTATTCAAAGTTCCATGTCTTTTTTATATCTTAGAATAAACCCTGGGACATCATTGCATCCGCAACTTTAAGGAATCCTGCAATGTTTGCACCCTTGATCAAATCATAGCCAAATCCATACTTTTCAGCTGCCTTTGCAGATTCGTTATGAATCGATGTCATGATGGCATTCAACTTGGCATCAACTTCTTCACTTGTCCAAGACAATCTTTCAGAGTTTTGGCACATTTCAAGAGCAGATACCGCAACACCACCAGCATTTGCTGCCTTAGCAGGTCCAACGATAACACCATGTTCCTGCAAGTATGCAAGAGCTTCATTTGTAGCTGGCATATTTGCACCTTCGAAATAATACTTTGCACCAGCATCAACAATAAGCTTTGCTTCATCCATGCCTACTTCATTCTGTGTAGCACATGGAATATAAACATCAGCCTTTACTTCATAAGGCTTCTTGCCTTCGAAGAACTGACAACCAAACTTATCCGCATACATCTTAACATTTGCATTCTTGCTTGCACGCATTTCAAGCAAATAGTTGATCTTTTCTTCTGTTACGATTCCATCTGGATCATAAACATAACCATTGTGACCAGAAATTGTAACTGCCTTGCCACCCATTTCAGCAATCTTCTTGGCAGCACCCCAGGCAACGTTACCATATCCACTCAATACAACAGTCTTTCCTTCAAGCGTATCATTTTCATGAGCAAATACATTTTTCGCATAATATAGAACACCATAGCCAGTAGCTTCTGGTCTAATTAAAGATCCACCATATGTCAATGGTTTACCAGTCAATACACCATTGTCCCATGAATCTCTCACTCTTCTATATTGACCAAAGAGATATCCAATTTCTCTTCCACCAACACCAATATCACCAGCAGGTACATCTGTGTTAGGACCAATATGTCTCTGCAATTCTGTCATAAATGCCTGACAGAATCTCATGATTTCAGCATCACTCTTACCGTGTGGATCAAAGTCACTTCCACCTTTACCACCACCAATTGGCAGTGTAGTTAATGAGTTTTTGAATACCTGTTCAAATCCTAAGAATTTCAAAATAGAAAGATTTACAGTTGGATGGAATCTCAAACCACCCTTATATGGACCAAGTGCTCCATTAAACTGAATACGGTATCCACGGTTTACATGTGGTTTTCCTTCATCATCAACCCAGGCTACACGAAACATCACTTGTCTTTCTGGTTCTACAAGTCTTTCAAGCAATGCAGCTTTCTCATATTCTGGATGTGCATCTACAACAGGTGCAAGAGAAGTTAATACTTCTGTTACTGTCTGCAAGAATTCAGGCTGATTTGGATTCTTTTTTCTTGTTTCTTCGATTACGCGATCTACATATGTACTCATGAATTCATTCTCCTTCTATCAAAGTACTTCTTTGATTTTTCAACGAAACTATTTTACAACGTTGATAAAATCTATAAAAGAACACAAAAACTAAAAATGAAAGAAATTATTTGATTTTTGCATCTTTTTGAAAATTTTTCATTTTATAGAACTTTCTGGATCTGTTCCATCGTAACAGGACCTTGTCTTAAAATCTGTATATCCTCTTTTGTACAGTCAATAATTGTACTTGCTTCGCCAAAGGATACGTTTCCTTCCATCATACCATCCAACAATGGACAATGCTTTTCTATTTCATCTAAATTTGTACAAACTTCTTCCCCAGACTGATTTGCACTTGTCATAAAGACAGGACAGCCTAATGTTTGAATCAATTCTTTCAGTGGTTCGCTTGTTGCCATACGTATAGCAAGTGTAGGCATACCACCATTCACATAAAAAGGAACACTATCTTTCTTTGGAAGAATCAAAGTGACTGGTCCAGGCATAAATGCACGAATCAGTTTTTCACTTCTTTCATCCACTTCACAAATTGTTTTGATTTGTTCCTCATCAGCACACATGATTGGAAAAGCTTTTGTTGCCGGACGCTTCTTCACATCTCTCAGTTTTTCTTGTGCTGATTCATGATCATATCTGCAGCAGACACCATACACTGTATCTGTAGGTACAGACAATGTACCATCATTCTTTAATATTTCCACCATTGCATGAATATCATTTTCTTTAAATCTTTTCATTGCTTTCTTCTTCACTTTCTAATACATACAAACGGGATTGAAAATCACCATTTCTACCATTATACACTTCTTCATTCTCACCGCATGATGCATCACTCACAACCATTCCACAACTCATCAACTCATCACCATACAATCCTTCTTTAGAAGCATTGATGCGATACTTCTTATCTGGATCTAAGCCTTGCAGATAAAGACGTTGAAATGGTGCCATGACTCTTTGTAAAATCTTATAGTATCCAACAATTGCATGTTTCTGATCACTAGAAACAACCATCCATGCCATTGTATTTCCTTCAAACGGACTCACAAGACGATAGAATGTTCCATATTGAATCAAATGACGATATTGCTTCATAAATACAACTTGTTGTCTGATTTCTTCTGCTTCTTCTTCGCTTAACTTTGAAAGATCCATTTCATAGCCAAAAGCACCAAAGCAGGCAACATTGAATCTTGTATTCAACGGTGTCATTCTCTTTAATTGATGATTTGGACAGGCAGATACATGTGCACCAATACTGCTGATAGGATAGGCAAAAGAAGTACCATACTGAATCATCATTCTTTCCACTGCGTCCGTATCATCTGAACACCAGCATTGTGGTGCATAATATAACATTCCCGCATCAAATCTAGCACCACCACTGCTGCAGGATTCAAACAAGATATTTGGATATTTCTTGATTAACATCTCATACAAACGATATACACCAAGAATATAAGAATGCACAACTCTACCTTGCTCTTTCGCACAATTCGAATACACTTCCGACATGCTGCGATTCATATCCCATTTAATATAATCAACATCAGCTTTTTCTAAAACTTTATCTAGCATTTCATAAATTGCATCTACAACTTCTTTTCTAGAAAAATCCAATACATATTGATTTCTACCATGACAGCACTGATATTCTGGATCATTCATGACCCAGTCTGGATGCAGTCGATATAAATCGCTGTCTTTATTCACCATTTCTGGTTCAATCCATAAACCAAACATCATGCCTTCTTCATGCACTTTTTTAGATAAACCATCAATTCCACAAGGTAGTTTTTCCATATTGCAGAACCAGTCACCCAATCCCGCATGATCATCATTTCTTTTACCAAACCACCCGTCATCCAGAACAAACAGTTCAATACCAGCTTCTTTTGCCGCATGTACGATATTCATGAGTTTTTCTTCTGTAAAATCCATGTACGTTGCTTCCCAGTTATTCACTAGAATTGGACGATCTTTATCTCTCCAAACACCACGTGCAAGTCTAGATTGATACAGTTTATGGTACGTTTGTGATAAAGCATTCATTCCATTTTCACTATATGCTAGAACAGCTTCCGGTGTCACAAAGCTTTTCCCTTGCTGTAAGGTCCACGTAAACTGATCTGGATGAATGCCCATGGTTAATCGAGTTACATCATGATTGTCAACTTCTACCTGTCCTAGAAATGAACCACTATATACAAGTGAACAAGCATATGCTTCCCCATTTCTTTCATCTGTGTTTTCTCTTTTCAATACGAGAAATGGATTATATTGATGCGAAGAATGCCCACGCATAGAATAAATAGACTGCACGCCATGCATAAGTTTTCTCCACTCAACATGTCGTTCTCTGCACCACGTACCTGTTAGTTCTAACATTTCATAGTTGCTATCAGCTAGATCCAGGCAGACAGACAATGCTCTATCTAGTTTGATTGGCTGATTTCCATAGTGCATGAATTTAACATGTCTGCAAATCACCGGATACATTTCATAAATCGAATAATACAAGATCATATCTGTATCTGTATGAGATTCATGCATTGTAATTTCTAATGTTGCTGCTTCTCCATCACTTTCAACATATGTAGAAGGCAATCCTTCTATTGCTTTTTTTCCTTGATACATGCTATGGGATGCATATACATATTCATTGACTGTACTTCCATTTTCATGGGTAATTGTAAATGCAGGATATCTAAGATCTCCATGATTAAATCCAGGATATTCTTGCTTGATATGTTCTAGAGAAAATAACGTATTCCCCTCATATGTATAAGGTGCCATACCACGCTTTCTCATTTCAAACAGTTCATCAAAGCATTCTTTATCATGAATTCTTTTTCCAAAATATAACTGTCCTAAAGAACCATTCTTTAAAACCTTAAAGATATAACTGATTTGTCGATTGTATAAATGAAACGTTTTTGATTGTTCGTGAAAAATAATTGGCATATGTAAATTCCTTTCTTTTCCATAGTACTACGAATTCGTATGTCTTGTGCTATAATTTGAAACAATTATGAAATACATTATCAAAACATTCAACCAGCTTACTCCAAAAGAAATACATCAACTCTACAAAGCCAGAATTGATGTATTCGTAGTTGAACAGAATTGTCCATATCCTGATGTAGATATGCATGATTTGGTATCTACACATATTCTATTATTGAATGATTCTGATGAATTGCTTGCCTATTGTCGTGTACTTCCCGCAAACACGACATTTCCAACACCATCGATTGGAAGAGTATTAGCTTTACAAAGACACAAAGGCTACGCATCCATGGTCGTTCAAAAAGCAATCAATATCGCAATCAATACATACAATGCCGATACAATTACCATTGAAGCACAGACATATGCACACACATTATATGAAAAACTCGGTTTCAAACAAACAAGTGATCCATTCTTAGAAGATGGCATTGAACATATACAGATGCAATATCACAAATAGTTTTTCATTACGAGATTTAACAGATGGATCCCATTTCTTTCCGCTAGTTCAACACCTTTTAAACAACGATTACAGTCAACAATGATTGGCATATCGAAATCAACATCTTTGAAGTTATCTTTCATGAGTTCTTTTTGTAATTCTAGTGGCAACGCAGAGATCTTTGTATCTGGATATGCTTTCAATTTTTCAAGCAATGCATAATCTTCTGTTTCATAATGCAATGTACCACAATATACAGATTTTTCTTTGTTGCGTTTTGCTTCCACTACATCCACATTCATTTTCTGAAGAATACTTCTAACTGCCTTGTGTATTTCCGGATGATTTCGATCACGATAACAGTCTTGTAGAAGCATCTTTTCATGGTTGTAATCTGGAAAAGCAAAATCTTCTAGAGAATCAATATATTCCCAAAGACTCAATGTTTTGATTTTATCTTCAATGGTTTCTCTACAATGCTGGCAAAAATAAACACCAATATCATCTTCATGAATTTCTCTTTGATCTCTTAAGCAGCATCCCGCAACTGTCATCTTTTCTTTCAAAAGGTTTCTTACAGTTTTTGCGGTTTCAGGTGAAGCAATGGAAAAATTACAGCTTGGGTAGTAAATATACATATGTTTTCTCACTTTCTTTTTCAACTATATATGAAATTCGTCCATAGCACAAATACTATTGTTATTTGTATTTCATATCATTTATATTATGCCTTCGTATATGAAAAAGGCCCAGAATCTGGACCTTACTTCTTTGGAACAAATACAGTAATTCTTTCAGGAATTACACTAATTTCAGAACTTTGAACATTTCCACCATCTTCACCATCTAGTGTCCATGGCACTGCATCTTCAAATTCAAACGTTGCATTTTCAAACTGAAACGTCAATACCCCATTACAATGATCACAATTACCATTAAATGCTGCAATCATTTCCGCAACATCTATTGGAGAAGGATTTGCTCTAATCAATAACGCTTCAAAAACACCATCATTCAATGAACTCTTTTTAATTACGCCTGGCTGTGTCCCCGCAACAGAAATACTGTTCGTAATCAAGCCAAGCATAAAATCACCTTCATCCACAATGCCATCATGTGTAATCTTGCAATGTTTCTTGTATGTCAATCCACCTGGAATTGTTGTTAAGAAATTCAATACATACGCAACATACCCCAAACGATTCTTCATATCTTGTGGTGTTGTATAAGAAACAGATGGAAATACACCAAATCCCGCAACATAGTTAAAGTAACTGTCGTTAAATTTACCTACATCAAATGAGAATGGTTCTCCATGTGTAATGAATCTGCAAATATCTTTAAAGGAATGACTTCTATTGCCATAAAGGCTCTTAGAAAAGTCATTCGTTGAACCAACGGGAACATAGCTGATTGGTGCATGTAAGTCATTGGCAATCATGCCATTTGTCGCATGATTCAACGTTCCGTCACCACCACAGATAAAATACTGATCATATTCACCCTTAGATTTCTCTAAGATTGATTCACAAGTCAATCCCTTCTTAGGAACAACTGGAAAAATTGTAACTTCATACCCATGTACACTTAAATACTCAATACATTGAAACAAATCATTCATACTTCCAGAAATACCAGCTTTCTGGTTATAGATCATTAATAATTTCTTTCTGTCCATTACTGTTCACCCTCTTGTAGTGCAGCTTCTTCATTTTGTGTATTTGTTGTATCCTCACTGATTTCTACCGGTGTCATCAATAAACCCTTTTCAATCAAATCAGACACTTTACCTTCATCTACTCTATGCCAGTTTGACTGTCTGCTTCTCAAATAACAAACTGCGTATAGATTCTTAATATCTTTATCATCACGATCAATCGTTACAGACCATTCAGAGTTATTTGAAGAAGACATACCAATTTCAAGCTTGTCATTGATATCCAACTTATCCCATACAACAACTTCAACATCCAGCTGTCCACCAGCGGCATTCACTGCACCATCTGCGTGGAATGTTAATGTCTCTGCCTCTTCATCATAGGTTGTATACAACTGTGCATTCCATGGTTTTTCTGCCGTATTGAAATCACACTTGCCAACAACACTTCCTGCCTGCATATCATAGATCACAACATGCACACCATCACGATAGTTCGTTAAGTTCTGCCAGCTGTTGCCAACTGTAATTGTCGCATAGCTGCCATCAGAATCCGCACTAGAAATCGTATATCCAGTTCCATTTGCTAATTCACCACTATCACGAATATAGCCAATACCTTCCTTCAGAACTGTTGTACCCTTAGATAACACCGCATAGCGCGTATTTTCACCTTCATCAAAGAATGTCTGTGGAATACCTAAACCAAGCAATTCCTGTTTTTCAGCTTCAGTCATTTGTGCGAGTGCATCACCTTGTGTTGTTACAAAGATTGCATATCTTCTTTGATCTAATGCTCTTGCACTATGCAGCGTCTGCTGCAGAAGATTATCTTCACACGGAATCACACCCAGATTACCAGAATATTGATAAATATTCTGTGTCTTTAAAGCATCGGAGTTATCAATACGAATGTGTGCATCTACAGAAATTGTCTGGTATTCAATACCACCATTCGATATATCAATCACCGCATCATATCTGCCATCTGCCTTATTATGCGTTGCTTTTACTTTTTGTCTTGATCCATCTGGATGTGTTACTTCAACAGAAACATAGTCAATATTTCCACCTGTATAGAAAATATCATCTACAGATAACGTAGCAGTCTTTGCCTCAGAATCATAACTCTGTAAATACACAACAGATGAACGAATACCTTCCTTATTCAGATATTCCTGGAATTCTTCATTCGATACATCATTTCCACTCAACTCAGACATGAATGTACTCTTCTTATTTAGTTCACCTTTTTCTTTATCCAAACCATATTCCTCAGTCAATGTTTGTTTGGATGAGAATAAGTTTGTACCTAGACCTAAACGATCACCATCAATTTGAACACCAAGTGCAGCCAATGTCGTAGGGAAGTTATCGAATGTTGTAAATGTTCTCTTCGTATTATTTTCAACAGATACAGCTGAATTGATATAACATGTGTATACTCTTCTTTGATAATCTGGATCAATATTCTCCATATAGTCAGAATCCATTGTTGGATGATCACCAGAAATAACAATTGTTGTATTATCATACCAAGGCTGTGTCTTACACCAATCCACAAATTCCGTCACTTGCTTATCAGAATGGAAGAATACATTAGAATAGTGATCATTAAATTTATTTTCTGCAGAAGAATCTAGATATCCATCTTCAAAATGTGTATCTACCGTTAATAATGTATAGTTAAATGGCTGACCACTGCTTGCCATATTTGTAATGTCACTCTTTGCCATTTCAAATAAACGTGCATCTTCAAAGCCCCACCATACGTAATAGCCACGAGGAATAATTCCATTTGCCTGAGCATATTCATAGTCATGGAATGTATAGTTTCCATGTTCCTGCAAATATAATTCTCTACCCCCAAAGGAAACTGGAGAACCACAAGAGAATGTCTGATTATATCCAGCATTTTCTAAAATATCACCAAGTGTCGTAATGCCTGGGAAGAATGTAGATTGCGTAGACATTGTATTACGGCCAACATCTGTCTGTAGTGGCAGTCCTGCAGTTGCCGCAAAAATACCACCCATAGTCCAGGTTGTAGAAGGCATAGAATATCCACCATTCAACTGTGAATTATCTGTACCTGAAAAATCTTCATTTTCTTCAGCCAATGCTGTCAATCTAGGAATGACATTTTCATCTCTTGCACCACCATTTGCCTGATCCGCAAAACTCATTTCCATAGATTCACAATAGATATAAATTAAATTACGTTTCTTTTCAGGAAATGTCAACTGTGTCTTGGAAGGATCTACGTATTCATCTTTGATAAAGTCCGATGTTGTTGTTTGATTTTCTACATATGTACCAACATCCAGGTGATTCCAGAATGTTGTACCCGCAATTCCCATACAAACACAAGATACAACCACAAGAATCGATTTTCCAAGTCTTCTAAATAATGTACCTGCTTTTGTAAGTATCACAATGACAATGATTGCGACAACTACCGCAATTGACATTGGTACAACTGCCTGCTGGATAAAAGCATCAATCATATTAGAACCTGTTCCTTCAAGTGGAGCAGTTGCCTCATACATCAACTCATCCATCTTCAGGTTTGGCCATGTTCTAATCAGCCATTGCACAACAAAATATAACAATGTTGAAATCGCAAAAAGAAGAACTGCTAATACACTAGTAAAAACACCTAAATGTTTCTTACTAGACAGTTTCATTTCTTTTTTGGATGCTTTCAAGCTCTTCTTTGCTTCTTTCAAAGCTTTCTTCTGTTGCTTGGCATCCTGCTTCAACTGTTTGATCTTAGACTTAATGTCATCTTTGTTATCCACATAATCACTCTTCACAAGAGCATATGTTGTTTTCGCTTTTTCTAAGTTTTGACTCGCTTTTTCGATTTTCTTTTCACGTAGTTTTTTTGCCTCAATATCTTTCTGACGCATTTGAAACCGTCTCAATAACGGTTTTTTCTTTTCTTCTTTTGGAATAAAATCAGTTTCTTTATGTACAACTGGTTTTGTATCCACTTTCTTGTCTGCATTAATAACTACATATTGAGAGTGTAGACCTGCTGGTCTTTTTCCTTTTTTCAAACTATAACGTGAATGACTTTGCTTTTTGCGATTTCTATTTTTATTTACCATACGTACCATTATACTGATTTTAATGCGTCAATAAAATGAAAATTTCATGTAAATTACATATCAAATGCATTGTCTATCACTATATGATACTTGCACCGATAACTTGTATGCGATAAACTTTGTGTGTTATCTATTTTCATAGGTATCTTCTCCTCGTCTTTTGATAGTTGTGGTTGTCAGTCCACTTCTATCTTACGACTTGGAGATTTTTTATACTATTTATCCCAACGCTAAAGCTCTTTTATCCACGCGCATAGCACGTGGTATTATTTACTTTATAATTCCACCATGATAATAACATTCATATACTTTTTCATCTTTACAGTATATTTCTTCATATCCTTGAAACCAAAATATATCCCCTATTACTTTTGTTTTATATGTATACTCTCCAGATTGATAGTATTCTGGTCCTCTATATGGCATATTCTGATCTGCATGGCATAGTGCCTCTTTTAGAAATTCTCCACTGAAATTCTGGTGCAATACACGTCCAATATAATTCATCGCATACTGTGCTTTTCCTTCATACCAAACACCTTCTTCACCAGCAAATATTTCTGAACCAACATACGTATCATGATATGTATATGCACCATTGTTATATCTATAATCATGTGAATCTAATCTTGTGGAATCTACTCGATTCATATGTGTTGCATATGTATTCTTATTTGCTTCCAAACGAAATCTAATAAGCTTTTCTATATCTGTTTTCATTTCATTTGTACACTGTACTGTACAATCTTGATCTTTCACTAAGTAATCCACAGTAACATGAAACAAGTTACTGATTTGAATCAGATTAAAAATATCAGGATATACTTGTCCCGATTCCCATTTTGCGACGGCCTGTCTAGACACATTTAATTTTCCTGCAAGTTCTTCTTGTATAAATCCATGATTTTTACGTATAAATTGTAATTTCTCTGAAAATATCATATATCATACCCTCCACAAGTATTGTAAGTATAAATTCATGTATATCCCATACACAAAGAGTTGCGTTTTCGCTACTTAAATTATAAAAAAAAAGCAACCATAGTTGCTTTTTCATCAATTACATTTTTTCTGGAGCAGAAACACCAATCAAGTCTAATGCATTTGCCATTGTAACCATGCAAGCATTCACAAGACCCAGTCTTTCATTTGTTAATTCAGGATTAGATGGATCAGATACTCTACAAGAGTTGTAGTAAGAATGGAATGCCTTTGCTAAATCATGGCAATACTGACAAATTCTATTCACTGCTCTAAACTTAGCAGCATCTTCCACCTTCTTAGGGAATTCACTGATCTGCTTTAATAAAGCAATTTCCTTAGGATCTGTTAACAATGTATAGGAATCCTTCTTTTCAAATGCAGGTGTACCTTCCTTGTGAAGAATATTATACATTCTTGTATATGCATACTGAACATAGTAAACAGGGTTATCGTTGTTCTTCTGCTTTGCAAGATCCATATCAAAATCCATCTGTGTATTTAATTCCTTAGAAACGAAGAACCATCTAGCAGCATCCACACCTACGTCTTCACAAAGTTCACGAATAGTAATTGCGTTACCAGTTCTCTTACTCATCTTCACTTCTTCACCATTAGAAACCATACGTACCATCTGAATCAAATCAACGAGCATCTTATCAGGATTATATCCCAAAGCTTCTAAAGAACACTTCATTCTCTTTACATAAGAATGGTGGTCTGCACCCCATAAGTTGATTAAAGTATCATATCCTCTTTCAAACTTATATACATGGTTTGCGATATCTGGTGTCAAATATGTTAATAAACCAGTATTCTTCTTCAATACACGGTCCTTATCATCACCAAACTTTGTAGACTGGAACCACAAAGCACCGTCCTTTTCATATGTTAAGCCCTTCTGCTTCAAGCTTTCAATGCACTGGTTGATTCTAGCTGCATTGTCCTGATAGAAGAAACGTTCATGCATCCAGGAATCAAAATGTACTCTGAATAGATCCAAATCCTTACGGATTGCATCCAGCTTCATTTCAATACCTTCATCCTTGAAATATTCAACCCATTCTGAACGATCCTTATTCAGCCATTTATCACCATCTAATTCCTTGATTTTCTTGGCAACTTCAACGATATCCTGTGCATGATATCCATTTTCAGGTAAAGGATATTCCACACCAAACAATTCACAATATCTTGAATACATACTTTCTGCCAGCATATCAATCTGATTACCAGCATCATTTACATAGTATTCACGTGTTACGTCAAATCCAGCTTCACTTAAGATTCTGCATAAAGCATCACCCCATGCAGCACCACGTGCATGACCACAATGTAAATCACCCGTAGGATTAGCAGATACATATTCAACAAGCAGCTTTTCATGCTTACCAAATTCACTCTTACCATAATCCTTGCCAGCATCAATGATTTGATTGATACATGCTGATAAAGCAGATTCACTAATCTTAAAGTTAATAAATCCAGGACCAGCAACGCTGATTTCACTAGCTTCACTTAAATTCTTCTTCAATACTTCAACAAGTTCATTTGCGATATCTACTGGTTTTTTGTGAAGACTCTTCGCAAGTCTCATTGCGATATTTGTACTATAGTCTCCCATCTTTGGATCTCTTGGTCTTTCAACCATGACCATCTGATCTTCTACTTCCAAAGAAAATGCTTCGTTTACAGATTGTTTAATTACATCACAGATTTTTACACTAATATCACTCATTTTTTCTTATTCTTCCTTCTAAATGCCTAATTATTATAACAAAATGCGCATTGATTCCTACTTCTTTTTATTCGAATGATTCAAGATATCTCTCACTTCATTCAATTGTTCCTTTTCAAAGTACAATTTCACCGGTCTAGTCTTTCCGTTAAAAGAAACACAGCCATCTGTATAGTTCATCTTGATCTTCCCACATTTCTTCCAGTCATTCAAAACACCAGTCATGATAATTCCTTTTTCAGATATTCCACTCTTTACAAAATAAAACAATGTTCCAATAACAATCAAAGAAATTGTTTGAATATAGCGCAATATCCCTTCATATTGAAAAAAGCTTAACGCCGCAACAAGATAGAACATCGCAGAAAACACAAACTTATTTCCAGCCTTTGCTTCTACTTTGACAAGTCTGCTTACTTTTACCCACTGAATCAAAAGCAAGATGATCATGACATCCATCGCACAAAAAATATAGTCACCAAAATTACTCATTCGTTTCTCTCCTATTTCTAGGTGTCATTATAGCATATTGGCAATCTGTGCTATCTATTTGTTTGAAGATATTCTTTCAACAATCTTTCTTGTCCTGCCATAACATAATCATTGAAATCATCTATATGAATCATTTCAGGAATTCTAAAGTCAGGTAAATATTTCTTCAATTCATCTTTAATTTCTTCAGCATCTAACAACATATCATTTCGAATTACAATTACTTCTGGATCAAGAATAGAAATATTAGCTAGCAACGCTTTTCCGATGATTTCTCGAATTGTACGAACATCATAAGGATTCATAGAAAGCGGAGCTTCATAACTCATATGATTCAAAAGATATCGAATTTCGCCTGTAATTCCGTGTGATCCACGAATCAGTTTCCCATTTACCACAATACCTTGTCCACCAATCATCCATCCAGCAGGTTGAGACATCAAACAAACTGTTTGATATTGATCTTGGTTTGTATACCATCCATACGCTGCACAATTTGCATTATTTTCAACTCTCACAGGAATACCAACACAATTTTCATAATATTTCTGAATATCAAAAAAATTGTATTCTTTTCCTTGCAGATTAACACCCTTTGTTTTTGGTAAATCTAATTTTCCATCTTGAATGATTCCTGGCAAAGCAATACTGATTGCTTTAAATGGCGTCGCTGTATTTTGACAAACCTGCGTATCAATAATGTCATCAATATCTTCAAGATCCAATGTCTTCTTCAATACTCTACGATCCAGAATGATTTCACTATTTTCATAAATTCGATAACGTATGATCGTTTCATCACTGCTTGGAGCTGTCGAAATAATTAATACTTTTCCAATATCAGATTTGTGACATTTACAACATGTAGATGTTTTCTTTTCTTTCTTTTGAAAGAATGCATTCACTTCATTTCTAACAAATTCCAAGCATCCTGCAGCATCATAACTCGCAAATAGCTGTGTTGGTATTTTCAATACAAGTTTGTTTGAAACACTTCTTTTTAATCTTGTTTCTTCATATCCAACTTGTGGTGCAATCAAAACAACATCATAGCCTTTCGCATTTGCATATGCTTCCTGCACACCAACTGCAGAAAAATCATAATCCAACGCATTCATTCTTGCGACTTCATTCAACTTCTCTGCAAAGAAAGACGTTGTCATTCCTGCTGAACAACAAAGCAGTACTTTTGTTGTCTGTACATTTTTTAATGCAAGAAGTGCAGAAATCATTTCACGATATAAGTCTTTCGCATGTTCTTCATGTATTGGCTGAAAATGCAAAAAGAATCTTGTCATATTTGTCTTTTTACATGTTACTTTAAGTTCTACAATTTCATCTTCTCCATCTAAATGATAAAAATTCACTTCTGAAAGTCCATATTCAGTCTCTAAATGAATGTGATCTTCGTCCTGCTGTGAAATTGTGTATGGTCCATTTTGTTGAAGGACCCATTGTTTAAAATTAAATGATTCAGACATATTCTTATCCTTCTTTTCTTACAGAAATTTTACCATATATCTTTTCACATATGAAAAGAGTATGAATTTCTCCATACCCTAACGTTACTTATGCAATTTTAGAAGGATCGTAGAAAACAGTATTTCCTTCATTTGTTGTCTGTACGATTGCAACAACATTCAATTCATTTTCTTTCAGAATCTTTGTCATTGCTTCTACTTCAATTGCGCCTGTAGCCTTCACAAAGAATTCCGCACCTCTTTCATCATTCTGATAAACACCAAGTGCTTCAACATTCGCATCATTATCTGCAAGCAATTTTGCGGCTTTCGCAAGCAATCCAGGTTTATTTTCCATCTTGATTACAAACTTTGTACCTTGATGCTTTAAACCAAGAAGATCAACAAATGTCTTGAAAATATCCTTTTCTGTAATGATACCAATCACTTTATTTGCTTCATCTACAACCGGCAATACATTAATTCCTGCATCCAGCATGACTTGTGCTGCCTGTTCAACAAACTGATCTTCTGTAACTGTCTTAACATTTTTGATCATAATGTCTTCAACACTTGTTCTAGAAAGAAGATAGTTCAATTCAAAAATAGACAAAGAAGTTGTATTCTGTCCAGAAGCTTCTGTAACAACACCTTCTGTAATCAAACCTTTCAATACACCATTTTCATCAACAACCGGAACACGATGGAAATGACCTTTCTGCATGATATCCAATACTGTAGATACAGAAGTATCTGGTGTTACTGTAACAGGTTTTTTCGTCATATGATCTTTTACGTACATAATTATTATCCTCCAAGATAAGCTTTTCTTACACGTTCACTGGCAGCAAGCTCTTCGCCAGTTCCTTCTAATACTATTTTACCAGTTTCTAAGACATATGCGCGATCAGCAATACCCAATGCCATTTTTGCATTCTGCTCAACAAGAAGAATTGTTGTTCCACGCTTATTGATATCTTGAATAATTCTAAAGATTTCTTTTACAAGTAAAGGTGACAATCCCATAGAAGGTTCATCCAGTAAAAGAATCTTTGGACGAGACATCAATGCACGTCCCATCGCAAGCATCTGTTGTTCACCACCAGATAATGTTCCAGCTAACTGTTTTTCTCTTTCTTTCAAACGAGGAAACAAGTCATATACATAGGCAAGATCTTTTTCAATTTCCTGCTTATCTTTTCTAAAATATGCACCAAGCAATAGATTTTCTCTAACGGACTGTTCTGCAAATACACGTCTTCCTTCTGGAACCTGTGCTAAACCATCCGTAACAATCTTATGAGAAGGTGTTTTAATTAAATCTTTTCCATCTAATGTAATAGAACCGCTTGCTGGTTTCAATAAACCACTGATTGCATGCATTGTTGTGGTTTTCCCAGCACCGTTGGAACCAATCAATGTAACGATTTCTCCATCATCAACATGGAAAGAGATTCCTTTAATGGCTTCAATCATGCCATAGCGTACAACTAAATTTTCAATTTTCAGCATACTCGATTCCTCACTCTCCAATATACGCCTTGATGACTTCTTTATTTGATTGAATTTCTTGTGGAAGACCTTGTGCCAGTACCTGTCCAAAGTTCAATACAGTAATTCTTTCACAAATTCCCATAACAAGTTTCATATCATGTTCAATCAACAGAATTGAAATATCAAAGTGACTACGAATCTTACGAATCATATCCATCAGATCTTCTGTTTCCTGTGGATTCATACCCGCTGCAGGTTCATCCAATAACAATAGTTTTGGATTTGTTGCCAAAGCACGTGCAATTTCTAGACGACGCTGTGCACCATAAGGAAGATTTCCTGCAGTTAAATCAGCAAATTGATCTAATTCAAAGATTTTCAATAGTTCCATTGCTTTTTCTGTAGATTCTTTTTCCAGTTTGTAATACTTCGGAAGTCTTAAGATAGAAGTAAACAACCCATACTTCAATGCATTGTGCATTCCTGTTTTAACATTATCTAATACAGACATATTAGAAAACAGACGAATGTTCTGGAATGTACGTGCTACGCCTACCTGGTTTGCCTGTACAGGATTGAGTTTATCCATATCTTTTCCCGCAATTTTAATTGTCCCACGCGTTGGCTGATATACTTTTGTCAACATATTAAATACAGTTGTTTTACCAGCACCATTTGGTCCAATCAAACCATAGATCTCACCCTTATAAATATCAAGATCCAAATGATTAACTGCAGTCAGTCCACCGAAATCAATACCAAGATTTCTAACTTCAAGAACTTTTTCACGTGTTTCACTCATGTGCCTGGACTCCTTTCTGTTTTTTGAACTTTTCAAGGAATGTCTTAATCTGTTCATTGTTTGTTACGATCATCATTACAATCAATACAATTGCATATACAAGCATACGATAGGAAGATAAGAAACGTAACATTTCAGGAAGTAATACAAGAACACTTGTAGAAATCAATGTTCCTGTCATATTGCCTAGTCCACCCAATACAACATATACGAGAATCAGAATAGATGTGTTGAAATCAAACTTTGTTGCGGCAACAGATGAATAATTCATCATATATAAAGCACCAGCTGCACCACCTAATGCACTGGATACTACAAATGCCAATGTCTTTGTTGAAGATACTTTAATACCAATTGTTTCTGCAGCAATCTTATTATCACGACATGCCTGAATTGCACGGCCTTCTTTTGAATAAATAATGTTATATACAACAAGCAGGGAAATTAAAATCAAAATAAAGCCAACTGTAAATGTAGAAATCATTTTATTTCCAGTAACACCCATTGGACCAGAAACAATCATTTTTCCACCTTCACCTAATTGCATTGTATTGTTGATAAATCCAAAATGAATGCCATTTGCATCTAAGCCAACATACAAGTTATTCATCAAAGACATAATGATCTGCCCAAATGCTAATGTTACGATTGCTAAATAGTCACCTTCTAGTTTTAATACAGGAATAGAAATCAACCATCCAACAAATCCAGCAATCAATGCACCAATTACAATACAGATTAATAGACGAACAAAATCATTAGGAATTGTATCTAACAGAACTGCATTTGTTATTGCAGCACTAAATCCACCAACAGACATAAATCCAGCCTGTCCAAGATTCAATTCACCAGAGATTCCAACATTCATGTTCAAACCAATTGCGGCTACGATATAGCAGCAGACAGGAACGAGCAATGAAGAAATCATTCTAGGAATAGAGCCTGCACTCTGCAGAATACTGATAACGATATACGCAACAATCACCAAAGCAAAGCTGATTGAACGTCCGCGTGTTTTCGGACCGAAAAGAGATTTTACTAATTTCATAACCAACACCTCAGACTTTCACATTCACTTTCTTACCAAGTAAACCTGTAGGCTTAATGAGTAAGATGACAATCAATACCATAAATACAATTGCATCAGACAATTGTGTTGAAATATATGCTCTTGCAAGATTTTCAATGACACCTAGTAATAATCCACCTAAGAATGCTCCAGGAATGGATCCAATTCCACCAAGCACTGCAGCTGTAAATGCTTTAATACCAGGCATAGATCCAAGTGTTGGATATACAGATGGATACGTTGCACAGAGTAATACTGCCGCAATTGCTGCTAAACCAGACCCAATTGCGAATGTAATGGAAATAATCTGATTGACATTGATTCCCATTAAAGATGCAGCACCCTTATCTTCAGAGCATGCTCTCATTGCACGTCCTGTCTTTGTTTTATTAATGAACATTGTTAAAACAACCATAATTACAATACAAGATAGAATTGTTAACAATGTTAGATAAGGAATGCTCAATTCACCAATTGTTAATGAGCCTTCCAATACAGTTGGGAAAATCTTCGTATCAGTTCCCCACATTAACATTGCAGCATTCTGCAGAAAATAAGAAACACCAATCGCTGTAATCAATACAGATAGAGAAGATGCACCTCTGAGTGGCTTATATGCCAGTTTTTCAACAACAATACCAAGTACAGTACATGCAACAACAGATAAAATTAATGCAACAATCGCAGGTAAACCAAAAGAGCTTAATGCAAAATAGGCAACAAATGCACCTACCATGATGACATCACCATGTGCAAAATTCAGCATTTTCGCAATACCATAAACCATTGAGTAACCTAAAGCAATGATTGCATATACGCTTCCAAGTCCAAGACCACCAATTAAATATGATAGAAACGCCATAACTCACCCTCCTTTTTTGTAAAACAACAAAGAAGGCTGCCATTGTTCACGCAATTAACAGCCTCCGTGCGTCACAATTTATTTTTCAGCGCTGACGTAAGCACCGTTCTGAATTACAACAGCCTTAGGAGCCTTAGAAACTTCACCATTTGCATTCCAAGTAACATCAGATCCTGTTAAACCATTGAATGTCATAGAAGTAAATTCTTTTTCAAGAGCTGCAGTGATATCTGAAGTAGCATCACTAGCCTTTACACCGGATTCTTCTAATGCCTGAGCAATTGCATATACACTGTCATACGCATCAGCTGCGAACTGAATTGGAGTATCACCATAAGCTTCCTTATAGTTCTTTACGAAATTCTGTGTTAATTCATCTTCTGCATCTGCAGAGAATGGTGTAAGCATATATAGACCTTCAGCTAAAGAAGTATCGAAACCTTCCATGTCGAGAATACCATCCATACCATCGCATCCGAAGAACTTTGTTTCATAACCCTGCTTCTTTGCTTCAGCTAAGATCTGTGAAGCTGGCTGATAGTAGATAGGAAGGAATACAACATCTGCACCTGCATCCTTACACTTCTTTACATATACAGAGTAGTCTGTTGTACCGTTTGCGAAACCTTGTTCAGCAACGATTTCAAGACCAAGCTTTTCAGCTTCAGACTTAAACTTGTTATAGATACCTGTTGAGTAGTTATCATCATTTCTGTAGATAACACCAACTTTTGTACCAACCTTGTTTTCAGAAATATAGTCTGCAGAAGCTACACCCTGGTTAGGATCTGTGAAGCACATCTGGAATACATTTCCATAAGGATCAGATTCATTATCAGCATTCTGATAAATAACAGCTGTGGATGAACCAGATGGAGTAATTGCGAAAATATCATCCTGCTGGTAGAGAGGAGATACTGCCTGGCCAGCACCAGAAGTAGTAGCACCAATAGATACCTGCATGCCCCAGTCAGCTAATGTGTTATAAGCTGTAGCGGCCTTTTCACCATCTGCCTGATCATCTTCATATTTGAATTCAAGCTGTACTTTTCCCTTTGCATTAATTTCTTTGACAGCTAATTCTGCACCATTCTTAACTGCGTTACCATACACAGCCGCATCGCCAGAAAGTGGACCAGAACCACCAAGTTTGAATGCTTCTGCAGAAGCTGAAGTTGATTTTGCAGTTGAATTTGAGGAGCATGCAACTAATGACATTGCCATAGCTGCAACCATTCCTCCTTTAAATACTTTACTAAAGTTCATTTCTTTTCCCTCGCTTTTCTTTTCTAAAGAATGATTATGATTATAGAGATATTCATATTTTGCTTCAATAAGATTTTCACTGTTTTTACACATTTTCTGAAAAACATTTTTCTTTTTGTGAAAATGTTTTCACAATTGCAAATTCTTTAACTCATATTTATATATTTTCAAAACAAAAAGATTGCATCTTCTGCAATCTACTTTAGAAATGTATGGATATACGTTATTATTTCAGATAAATACGGTTCTTCATAAAAACCATGTGGTGCACCTTGAATTACATGATATTCACAATTCGATAAAACCTGACTCGCTTTATCAGCATAGCTCACAGGAACAATTGCATCTTTATTTCCATGCAAAAGAAGCACTGGTCCATTGTATTTCATAATCTCATCATAAATATTCATATGGATAACAGACTTTGGATAATTTCCAGATACTTGCATTGGCATAATACCAACTTTATCAGGGATATTTCCAGGATCAAATACAATGTTTTGCATATGACCACTTCTTGCATCATCTGGAATACAAAACGCCGGATACAACAAAACTAGTTTTTCAACAAGCGAAGGATTTCGACTTGCAAAAAGGCTACTAACAAAGCCACCTTGTGAACATCCACCAACACATACTTGTCTTTTCTTTTCTTTTTCTAATACATAATGCACAATTGTGCAAAGATCATCTACTTCTGTCAATGGTGTCATATAAGAATGAAAATCTCCATCAGAAATCGTTTGATATCCACCACCACAAAAATCAAATATATAAGTTGAAATTCCATTCTGCATCAATTGTTCAGCATACTTACTTGTCTCTAGCATGCTGGAAGTAAAACCATGACATAAAATCAATGTTTTTATTTCTTGCTTTGCCTCATAAAATCTGCCACGAATCATCATTCCATTTTCTTTTTTCACTTCAAATGTCGAAAACATTTTATTCCTCCCGCATATTTATCCATATTCTTCTATATAACAAAAGATCTTGTAACTTTCACAAGATCTTCCTTTTTTATTGCTTATCTTCTCTCCAGATATTTGCTCCAAGTGCAGTCAATTTCTTATCTAATTCAGAATATCCACGATCAATGTGATAGATATCTGAAATTGTAGTTACACCATCTGCAATCAATCCCGCAACAACCATTGCTGCTCCACATCTAAGATCTGTCGCAACAACTTCTGTTCCACCAAGTGGTGTTGGGCCTTCAATATCAGCTTCTCCATTTCTCACTTCAATATTTGCGCCCATCTTTGTAAGTTCATAACAATGCTTGAATCTTTCAGGATAGATTGTATCTTCCACTTTACTTTCCCCTTTTGCCTGTGTCATTAATACAGTCAGAGGCTGTTGTAAGTCAGTAGCGAAACCTGGATATGGTTTTGTTGTAACGTCTGTTCCCTTTAAGTCTTTGCTTTCTTCAACTTCAACATAGTCAATACCAACATGCATATTGACACCCATTTCATCAAGCTTTGACAATAAGGATTCTAAATGCTGAGGAATGACATTGTTAATGCGCATTTTTTTCGCACACGCAGCTGCAATCACAATAAATGTACCTGCTTCAATTCTATCTGGAATAATTTCATGGAAACAGCCCATCAGATTATCTACGCCATCAATTGTGATAACATTTGTACCAGCACCTCTGACTTTTGCACCCATTTTGTTCAACAATGTTGCAACGTCAATAATCTCTGGTTCTTTTGCGGCATTTTCAATCGTTGTTCTGCCTTTTGCATAAACTGCAGCCATCATAATATTGATTGTTGCTCCTACAGATGCAATATCCAAGAAAATCTTAGTGCCAATCAATTCTTTCGCAGTGATGTCATAGCATCCCTTTTCAAATTTCACTTCTGCACCAAGTGCTTCAAATCCTTTAATATGAAGATCAATTGGTCGAGGACCAAGATAGCAGCCACCTGGCATTTTCATTCTGACATGGCCATACTTTCCAAGAAGTGCTCCCATGAAGTAATAGGAAGCCCTCAATTTTGTTACTGCATCTTGAACAAGATCAGTATTCTTCATATTTGTTGGATCAATAATCAAATGATCATCTGCAACTTTTGTCACTTCAATATTTAATATATTTAAAATTTCACAGAGGTTATTTACATCTGCAATCTGTGGAATACCTACAATCGTTACAGGTCCATTTGCTAGAACTGCAGCAGGAATCAAAGCAACCGTTGCATTTTTTGCACCAGAAATTGTTACTTCTCCCTCTAATTGATGTCCACCTTCAATTTTGATTACTTGTTCCATATGTATTCCTTTCCTATTTATTAATCAGAAACTTTCTTTTTGTTTCTTCAACCAGCTTAATATCATGTAGATTCTTTTCATAATCCATATGAAAAATATATGCATAAATGACATCAATAACGAATTTCATCGCTGTTGATGAGCCAAATCCACAAATTTTAGGATCAGGTTCATAATAAGGTACGAGTATATGGTCATTAGCATAAATTGTTAACGGTCCTTTATTAGGACCTGTTAATGCTACCATATAAACATTCTTACTAGATAAAATTTGTGCAATTCTAATTAATTCTTCACTTGGATTACTGTAATAGATAAATAAAGCTGCACTATCTGAATCTTCCTGACATGCCTGTGTTATATTAGCACCTGTTGTCTCTTGCAGACATACATGCATTCCTATTTTCTCTAGTCGTAAATAAAGATCTCTTGCAAGCAAAAAGCTATCTTCTGTAGCATAGATATATAGTTTCTTTTTATCATGAATCATTTTTGCAATCTTAGATAGTTTATCAACATCCAGATCACTCCATGTTTCATTTAAAGCACCCATAACAATTGCATATGTCTTATCCGCAATCATCTTTTTGGAATCAGACAATTCATAAGGAACAGAATAGTTCAATTCCTTTCCATTAAAAACAAAAGTATCTAATTCTTTTGCTAATTGAACACATAATTCCTTATGTCCTTTATAACCCAGTTTTTTACAGAATCTAATAATACTGCTCTTAGATGCATGCAAAGTATCTGATAATTCATTCAAAGATAAATTTGTAGCCTCTTTGGGATGCTCTTGTAGATATGAAGCCAACGCACTTTCTGTTGGCGTAAAATTTTCACGATTCCTGATTTTATCAATAATTCTCATAGATAGATTTTACCATTTTTTCCTAACGAAATAAATGTTGATTCACTATTGCACCATCACTTTGCGGATGTTAATATATTGACAAATAAAAGCTAAGAAAAAGAAATAACGAAGATAATACAGTTAATAGAGAGCTTTATGTGGTGGAAATAAGGTAATATGCTATCTTCGGAAGTCACTTTTGAGCTGGTGAGTGAACAACAGTAACTTTACCCGTGTGATTCCGTTATCAATCAAAAGCTTGTTGGAGCTGGAGGGATATAACATTTTTTTGTTATATAAATTGAGTGGTACCGCGGGATATTTGTAGATATGTCGTCTCAGTAAATTCTGAGACGATTTTTTGTTTCAGAATCTTCCAACATAAAATTACAGAAAGGAAAGATTATGAAAAAATTATCAACAAAAGAAACAGTATTACTCTCTATCGCATTATTCTCAATGTTTTTCGGTTCAGGAAATCTTATATTTCCACCATGGATGGGATTCCAGGCAGGAAATACGTCTTTCATTGCCTTATTTGGATTCAGTATCAGTGCAATTATTTTTCCAGTTTTAGGTGTCATTGCCATCGCAAAATGGGGAAGCTTAGTAGAACTATCTTCTAATATCAGCCATAGATTTGCATTATGTTTTTCCATTCTTGCCTTTTTAGCAATTGGTCCAGGTTTAGCAATTCCTAGAAATGCTGCTGTATCCTTTGAGATGGCAGTCATTCCTTTTACATCTAATATTTCTACAACGATTCGTATCTTATATTCCGTTATCTTTTTCGCTATTTCTTATTATCTGTCATTATATCCTGAAAAACTCATGAATACTTTAGGTAAAATACTTGGACCAATATTAATTATCATGATGGTATTGGTAACCATTGGATGTTTTATTAAAGCACCGCATCATTTACTTGAAGCAGCCAGCGCATATAAAACAAACCAGCTATCACAAGGATTCATGGATGGATATAATACAATGGATACGATTGCTGCATTAAACTTTGGTGCAATTATTTCTATGAATGTACGTGCAAAAGGTATCAAAGATGAAAAATCTGTCATTTCTTCCACCATCAAAACAGGATGGATTGCCGGATTCTTCTTATTTATTATTTATACAGGAATGACATTCGTTGGTGCATTATCTGCAAGTTTATTTCAAAATGCAAATAATGGTGCAAATGTTTTAAGCAACATTGTTTATCATCTATTTGGAACATATGGTTTAATTGCATTAGCAATCATTTATGTATTATCTTGTCTAACAACATGCATTGGATTACTATGCAGCTGCTCCGAGTTCTTCTCATCTATTTCAAAAATTTCTTACAAAAAATGGATCACACTTTTCACAATCATTTCTTGTATTGTCAGTGTTTTTGGTTTAGATCAGATCTTAACAATTTCCGTTCCAATCCTCACAACAATTTATCCTGTAGCAATGGTACTTGTTATATTAGGACTGTTAAAAGATAAAATTCAACGGTATCCAAATACATATCCAGCAACGATCTATACAGTTACAATGATATCTATCATCTATTCTTTGCATTCGATGAACATTCAAATCCCATTTTTAACAAACTTAATACTATCATTTCCACCTAACAAAGATCTTTGCTGGCTGATTCCATCTATCATTGCATTTATGATTGGTATGATTACAAGCAAAAGAAAAATGCACTAAAAAAAGAAGCAAATCAGCTTCTTTTTTTATGCAAAATAACGAACGATTTGTTGGATCCAAGCAAAAATTACCATTACACCAACAAATGTCCATAAATATAGAGAAGGTGTATTCATATACAATTCTTCTTTTTTCTTCCAGATCATGTAGATACCTACAGGTGGGAGGAAAAGAACAAGAGCATATGTCAGCATATTCTTTTTGCTTAAAGAACGAACTAATCTTTGTTGATCTTCTTTGCTTGTTGCGTTCTTAGCTCGCATTTCTGCACGAATTTTTTCATTTTCTTCATGCAGTTCTTCTTTAGTTAACTTTTTCTTATTTTCTCTTTCTGCCATGCGATTATTATCCTATTAATTTGCTTAAATAGCAAGGAATTCTAGTATATTTTTCACATTGTGAGCAATTGAAAAAGAATCAGAGATTGACTCTGATTCTTTAGATTCTTCGTTAGAATTAAGCTGCTGTTTCCTGACGGTTTGCTGCAATTACGAATGGTGTGTAGATCAATGTTGATACGCCAACGATAATAACTACCTGCCAGATAGCACCCATGATATTTCCGGAAGATGCTAAGAAACCGAATAGACCAACTGGAGTTGTCCATGGAACGTCGATAACGAACAATGGGCAGAGTCCTAATGACTGTACTAAGTAACCACAGCATACACAAGCAACTGGAGCTAAGAAGAATGGTACAGCGAACATAGCGTTCATAACCATTGGGATACCAAAGATAATTGGTTCATTGATGTTGAATAATCCACAAGGAATTGCCAACTTAGCGATAGCCTTGAAGTCATCTCTCTTAGAGAAGAGCATGATAGCAACGATCAAGCCCATTGTGATACCAGAACCTGTTGATGAGAACCATCCAGAAGCGAATGGGTTAGCGATAATAGAATACTTAGAACCTGCTGTATAGAATACACCAGAAGCTGTAACGCCTTCACCAGCCTGGTAAAGTTCGAGGTTTGTAGCCATCATCTTAGTCATGAATGGTGTTGTAACAGCACTCATAACGTTTGGACCATGGATACCAAACCACCATAGTAACTGCATGATTAATACAACTACGATATATCCAGGAAGACCTGTCATGATCTTTTCTACTGGCTTCATGATTGTTGTAATAACATCAAATAATGTTAAACCAAACATAGAGCAGATGTAACCAATAATAGATACAATCAAGATTGTAATAATTGTTGGGAACAATACTGCAAATGACTGTGATACGTTTGGTGGTACTGAATCAGGAAGAGAAATCTTCAACTTACCTGAGTCAACAAGTTTTACATAAAGTAATGTAGCTAAAACACCAACAAGTAAACCAACGAATAAGCCATCAGCCTTTGTGTAAGAAGAAGCAACAACGTTAGAAATTGTTACTGTTTCTCCACTTTCTGTAGTTGTGGAAGCTGTTGTGTTGATGAGTGTAACGAATGAAGCAAGAGCTACTGCTGGAACTGTCTTATCGTTAGCATGTCCAATGTTTTCTGCATAGTGCATGGAAACGAGTACGCAGATAGCTACTGCCATAAAGTTCATACAACCATAGTTAGCTGTTGTAAAAATTGGTGTTAATGATTCGAGCCAAGCGAAGCCTGGAACGTTTGCGAGAGAAATGTAGTAGATCATTTCTCCTGTTTTTGGGTCTGGTACACCACCAGTCTGGCATAATACAAACTGGAATAGAGTACAGAAAGCACCCCAAATGACGACTGGCATGTTGTCAATGAATGAGTCCTTTACAGCGGAAAGGACTGTGTTTGACTGCATCTTACCTGCAAGAGTAAGAAGGCCATTCATAAATTTGTCTTTCATTTTTTCAAATCCCCTTTCGACATGGATTAGTTTAGTTGCCGATGAAAGGGATTTCAACGAAAAATATGAATTGTGGAACAAAATTTTCTGAAAAATCGTCCTGATTTTTATATATTTGACACTTTATAACTTTTTTTGTCAAATTAGCAAAATAAAAACGTTTTCATAGAAATAATTCTAAGAATTGTTGAAAAATATTTTTCTTTTTTATGTGAATTTGATGTGTTTGTTTTCACATTTTTAATTCAAGCTAGCATATATTCAAAAACAATAATGGCTAATTTCACTATCAATACGGGATAATTTGAAAGAATTTTCTTTCGAAAATTTTTTCAGTGTATGCAAGAAAATAATATATACTTTTTTATTTCTTCGTTAGAATTTTTTATACAGCAATATTTTTTACTGCCATCTGGCTTCATACCATAAAAAAAGAACCAGAGGTTTTCTCTGATTCTTTAAATACTTCGTTAGAATTAAGCTGCTGCTTCCTGACGGTTTGCGGCAATTACGAATGGTGTGTAGATCAATGTTGATACACCTAAGATAATTACTGCCTGCCAGATTGCACCCATGATATTTCCTGAAGATGCTAAGAAACCGAATAAGCCAACTGGAGTTGTCCATGGAACGTCGATAACGAACAATGGGCAGAGTCCTAATGACTGTACTAAGTAACCACAGCATACACATGCAATTGGAGCTAGGAAGAATGGTACTGCGAACATTGGGTTCATAACCATTGGGATACCGAAGATAATTGGTTCGTTGATGTTGAAGATTCCACATGGAATAGCTAACTTAGCAATAGCCTTGAAGTCATCTCTCTTAGAGAAGAGCATAACTGCGATGATCAATCCCATTGTGATACCGGAACCTGTTGGTGAGAACCAGCCTGCGCCGAATGGTCCAGAAATAATGTTGTACTGAGAACCTGCGGAGTAGAATACACCTGCAGATGTAACGCCTTCACCAGCCTGGTAAAGTTCAAGGTTTGTAGCCATCATCTTAGTCATGAATGGTGTTGTAACAGCACTCATAACGTTTGGACCATGGATACCAAACCACCATAGTAACTGCATAATTAATACAACTACAAGGTATCCAGGTAGACCTGTCATGATCTTTTCAATTGGCTTCATGATTGTTGAAATAACATCAAACATTGTTAAGCCAAATAAGGAAGTAATATATCCAACAATAGATACACAGAGAATTGTGATGATTGTTGGGAACAATACTGCGAATGACTGTGATACGTTTGGTGGTACTGAATCAGGAAGAGAAATCTTCAACTTACCTGAATCAACGAGTTTAACATAGAGCAATGTTGTTAAGATACCAACAAGTAAGCCTACGAATAATCCATCAGCCTTTGTGTAAGAAGAAGCAACAACGTTAGAGATTGTTACTGTTTCTCCACTTTCAGTTGTTGTGGAAGCTGTTGTGTTGATCAATGTAACGAATGAAGCAAGAGCAACTGCTGGAACTGTCTTGTCGTTTGGATGTCCAATGTTTTCAGCAAAATGCATGGAAACAAGTACACATACTGCAACAGCCATAAAGTTCATACAGCCATAGTTAGCTGTTGTGAAGATTGGTGTTAATGTCTGTAGCCAAGCAAAGCCTGGAACGTTAGCGAGGGAAATGTAGTAAATCAATTCTCCTGTTTTTGGATCAGGTACACCACCGACCTGACATAAGACGAACTGGAACAGAGTACAGAAAGCACCCCAAATGACGACTGGCATGTTGTCAATAAACGCATCCTTGATTGCTGAGAGGACTACGTTTGACTGCATCTTACCTGCAAGAGTAAGAAGGCCATTCATAAATTTTTCTTTCATAAAACTTTACGTTTCCTTTCTTTGTAAAAATATTCTATGCCCATAATGTAAGCGCATACAAGAAAAAAATGTATTTTGATAATAATTTCCGTAAATTTATGTGATTATTTCGAGCTTTTGACAATTTTTATATACTTTTTTTCAATTTTTAGTTTGATTATTTCTTCTTTTCTTTGTTTTTTATGGATTCGTGATTATTCTCTTTCATCATTTTGGGATTGTTATGTGAATTTCTGCATTTATAAGCAGAAAAAAAGAATCAAAGTAAACATGCCTTGATTCTTTAATGAATATTTTATGCTTCTTCTGTCTGACGGTTGGAAGCAATGACGAATGGTGTGTAGATCAATGTTGATACACCAACGATAATAACTACCTGCCAGATTGCACCCATGATATTTCCGGATGATGCTAAGAAACCGAATAAGCCAACTGGAGTTGTCCATGGAACGTCGATAACGAACAATGGGCAGAGTCCTAATGACTGTACTAAGTAACCACAGCATACACATGCAATTGGAGCTAGGAAGAATGGTACTGCGAACATTGGGTTCATAACCATTGGGATACCGAAGATAATTGGTTCGTTGATGTTGAAGATTCCACATGGAATAGCTAACTTAGCAATAGCCTTGAAGTCATCTCTCTTAGAGAAGAGCATAACTGCGATAATCAAATCCATTGTGATACCAGAACCTGTAGGTGAGAACCAGCCAGAACCGAATGGTCCAGAGATAATAGAATACTGAGATCCAGGTGTATAGAATACGCCAGAAGCTGTAACGCCTTCACCAGACTGATAGAGTGCTAAGTTCTGAGCCATCATCTTTGTCATGAATGGAGAAGTAACTGCACCCATTACGTTTGGACCGTGAATACCGAACTACCATAGTAACTGCATCATCAATACAACTACAAGAGTAAGAAGGCCATTCATAAATTTTTCTTTCATTATAAGAATTTCTTTCTATAACTGGCCTTATTCTCACAAATATTGCAAGCGCATACAGCTCATTTCAGAATATTGGTACTAAATTTCTTTTAATTGTGTGAATATTATGTTTATTTGACACTTTATTCACATAATGTGTCAAATGTGTCAAAAATCATTTAATATCATGTAAATATTTAAGAATTTTTAAGAAAATATTTTCATTTTGTAGAAACTTTTTTATCATTTCTGATTGCAGTTCATTTTTGGTGAAAAAAAAGAACCCATACATTATGGATTCTTTCATAGTCTTTCAACAATTAAGCCTTGTTAGCAGAGCCGAAAGCTTCGCAGAGTTCAACAACCTTCTTTGTTACAGCGTCTGTACCTGGCTTGAGAAGTTTACGTGGGTCATAACCCTTTCCTTCCTTATCCTTGCCAGCTTCGATATAAGCTCTTGTAGCTGCAGCGAATTCTAGCTGTAATTCTGTGTTGATGTTAACCTTAGATACACCAAGTGTAACAGCTTCGTGAACCTGTTCAAATGGAATACCAGAACCACCGTGTAATACTAGTGGCTTGCCTTCAACAGCTTCGTCGATTTCCTTTAATCTGTCGAAGTTTAATCCCTTCCAGTCAGCTGGATATACACCATGGATGTTACCAATACCAGCAGCTAAGAAGTCAACGCCTAAAGCTGCAATTTCAGCACATTCCTTTGGATCAGCTAATTCACCGTTAGATGTAACGCCATCTTCAGTACCACCGATACCACCAACTTCACATTCAACAGAGATACCCTTTGAATGAGCTAAAGAGATGATGTCCTTGGACTTAGCAACGTTTTCATCAAAATCGTAGTGAGATCCATCAAACATAACAGATGTGAAACCAACTTCGATACAAGCCTTTGCACCTTCGTATGTGCCATGATCTAAGTGAAGAGCTACTGGAACAGTAATACCCATTGATTCATAAAGATCACGAACCATGTCAGCGACTGTCTTGAAGCCACCCATGTACTTACCAGCACCTTCAGATACCTGTAAGATTGTTGGGGACTTTGCTTCCTGTACACCAGCAAGCACAGCCTTTGTCCATTCTAAGTTGTTGATGTTGAAGGCTGGAATAGCGTAATGTCCTTCGTGAGCCTTTTCAACCATTTCTTTTGCAGAAACTAATGCCATAATATTTCGATTCCTCCTATATTTTGGTACCTATATTTTAGTCGCGATTAACCTTCATGACAAGCCTTACTTGTGATACAAATCACTTATTTACATTTTTTTCATACAATTGCATAAAAATAATACATAACTTCGCCATTATCATCTAATGCAGACATGTAATATAACGTTGCTTCTTTTGTATCTATGGATATCTTTCCAATGATCTGTAAACTCTTTGATCCCTTATTTTTTGTCAAATCATCAAAATGATCTTTTACGTATTGCTGACCATCATTCATCATTGTTTCTTGATTATCATATACATCAGAACGATACAATACATTTCCAAGATAAGAATTCACATCTTCCCATTTGCCTTGTCCTTCACTTGCTTCGTCTTTTCCTTCATTCATCTGTCCCAAAGCTTGCGTATATGTTCTTGTACCAATTGTCATAAATGATGTTGGCTCTTTTTTCTTAACAGTAACACTATAAGCAAGATCCGTTGCATTTCCATTGATATCGCAAGCTTTTAAACGCACATTGTAGTTTCCAGGAGTTTCTGTATCTACATCACTAGAAATCGTATACCAGCCTTTCGAATAATACGGTGCATTCTTTTCTTCCTTTTCCGGTTCCGTTTCAACAAATTGCAGATCACCATCAACAACGTCTTTCACGGATTCAATATTATCTGCCGCAGCAAATGCATCACCTTCCGTCATTGTCACTTTACTTTCTTTCAATGTAATCTGTGGAGATTGGGTATCATGCACAGTAATATTCAAAGAAAAATCTCTCGTCACTTTCTGACCATAGCTATCATCCATAGAAACTGTATATACAAGCTTCTGTGTTCCTACTTTCGATGTATCAATCGTTGATGGATTACATTGAATATCACCATAATGTGTATCCACAATCGAAAGCGGATCACTTGCTTCAACGCCATATTCATAGATTGTCAAATCCACTTTATTGCCATCAGCATCCTTTTCATCTTCTTTAAAAGTAACTTTTAATTGATTATAGATCTTATCATATGCAGCTTGTTTAGCCTGCTGCTGTTTTTCATAATTAGAAATCAACAGATATCCACCAACACAAGCAATACACATAACTGCCAGCACAATAAAAATCCATGTCTTCTTTTTATGATTTGCTGGTTTTTTATCAACTGTTTCAGGTTCTTCTTTTTTTACTTCTGCTTTCTTTTCTGACATTCCAATATGAATATCATCTTTTTCACCATCATCCAAATCCACAGTAATTGGTGTCATACGCACTGGTTTTTCAACAGGTTCATCCAATGTATCCTCTTCATCTTCGTGATGATATACAATATCTTCAACGACAGGCAACTCTTCTGTATGCTGGTCTTCTTTCAAATTCTTGTCTGGCTCCATATTCTTCACCTTTCCAAAAAAGGGGTCACTTCAAGTGGCCCCTCTCTCATTTTTTAATTGTCAAATGCATCATCACCAGTAGGAATGTCTAATCCGCTCTTATCTAGTGTTTCGTCGAGGTCTTCATCATCCATCGCAATCTCACTTGTGTCGATATGAACTTCATCAAACTTTCTTCTGTTTCTTAGATCCCATTTGTTTCCTTCTAAAGAAGCAAATCTTGAATCGAGCATCAATTCTGAATAGAACTGGCTTTTTTTCTTTCTTAATTTTTCTTCCGGAATGCTCATTTGCTTACTTACTTCTGCCCAAAGTTTTGCAAAATCGATTTCTTTTTTTCTTTTGGACAAGCACTGGTAAGCTACATCCGTCATACTTTGTGAAACGCTCATTTTTTATCTCCCTTATCTACGCATCTTAAAATGCGAATGATTTCTTTATTGCGCAAGTATGTTACATTGTGGAAGATATAAAGTCAAGCTACATTATGAAAGATATTGTATGCTCCACTCCAGTCTTTGGCGTAAAACTTCTTCATTTTCAGAAATTACACTGTACTCAACAGCCCATAGAGACTCGCTTTTCAAGACTTTGTGTGTTTTTGTTTTCATTTCCATATCCCCATATGGACTTTTTATTGTTGAATGACCAAACTTTCCATTTTTCAATACTGTAATTGATGAAATATCACATTTTCTCTCTAATGTAACCACGTCCTCTTCAAACGTCACAAAATGCAGAGCATTCTCATCTTTTTCTTTGTATTTTAAATGATTGTTTTCTAAAATTGCGTTTCCATCCGCAATGATTTTTTCTTCATTTTCTAACAAATTAATTTGTTTCAATTGTATTCTTACTTTCATTACTCCACCTTAGGAAAATATACTTTATTGTCATCTTTCTCTGGTCCATGGATCAAAGAATATACGATATTGGAAGCATTCGATAATTCCTTTGTTGAACCATCTTTCATACGCACCCATATACTTCCCGTACCAGAACCAGAATATGGAACATAAGGAGATTGTGCAACCTCATCTTTTGCCCAATAATAATGCAGATCATATCCATTCTTTTTCAATGCATTTCTGATCTTGCGATTCTCATTTGGCTGAGAATCTTGATATTCAAACAAAATACGATCTCGAATACGAATTGCTAAATCCGAAATAATTGGATCTGGATGTTTTGTCAACAAATGAAAACCATATCCACAACTCGTTTCATCTAGTTGAAAATAGGCATCTAAGGATATCTTCTTTCCAGAAATAATTGGTTCAAATAGAGAAATCACATGTTCATCCACATTTTCATAGCCAAGATCTTTCAATCGCTTAAAAAGCAAATGCAGTACAGTTTCATAACTTCTCGCAACAGGATGGTAGTAAACCTGCCAATACATGTGATAACGCGCCATAATGTAGTTTTCCACCGCATATACGCCACTTTCTTTAATGACAAGCTGCTTTCCATCATGTACACGCATTGTTCTCAAGATTCTTTCAAGATCATATTCTCCATATTTTGTACCTGTAAAATACGCATCTCTTAACAAGTAATCAAAGCGATCTGCATCTAATTGTGAAGAAATCAACTGACTCAGTAATGGATTGCTGCTTTCATGACAAATCACATCCGCAACATCTTTACTCAATCCTTCACAACAATCTTCAAGAATTCTTGTGATTTCTGTATTTTCTTCAATGATTCTGCATGTAAACTCTTCATGACTTGTTTTCGTAACACCTTCAAATGCATGAGAATACGGACCATGACCAATATCATGTAAAAGTCCCGCAAGCATTGCGGTTACTTTTTCCCTTTCATTTAAGGCATTTGAAATATCCTGCACTTCACTAACCATTCTTCTAACAAGTTCATAGACGCCTAAAGAATGTCCAAATCTTGAATGTTCTGCACAATGGTATACAACATACGCACCACCTAACTGACGAATTCTTCTAAGACGTTGAAACCAGCTAGAATTGATCACATCCCATACGACCTGCAGATCCACATGAATATAACCGTGTACAGGATCTCTCAACACCTTTTCTTCTGTTGTCTTTTTAAACATTTTATTTTTCCTCAAGAAGAACAACCGCAAATGCCTGCACCCCTTCTTCTCTGCCAACAAATCCCATTTTTTCTCCTCGTGTTGCTTTGACACTGACTTGATCAATGGAACAATGCAATGCATCCGCAAAGTTTTGTCTCATTTTTTCAATATGTGGTGCCATTTTAGGCTTTTCGATCATGATGAGTGAATCAACATTTCCAATTCGATATCCTTTTTCATCCATCATTCTAGCAACTTCTTTTAAAATGATTTGTGAATTCACACCTTTCCACTTTTCATCTGTATCAGGAAACCATTTCCCCAGGTCACCTAATGCAAGTGCACCTAAAATAGCTTCTGCTACCGCATGCGTTAAAGCATCTGCATCAGAATGACCAACCAATCCTTTTGTATGTGGAATTTCAACACCACCTAAAACAAGCTTTCTACCTTCAGCCAATTGATGTATATCAGTACTTTGTCCAATTCTCATATGAATATCTCCATCTTTTTCATATATTTTACCGTATAATATTTCATATGAAGTTAGAAATTCCAGAATATGTATCTATTTTAATGAAAGAATTAAACAAACACGGCTATGAATGCTTTGTGGTTGGCGGGGCAATCCGTTCTATTTTGTTAAACAAGCCTGTCAACGACTATGATTTGACCACAAGTGCGCTTCCAGAAGAAACAAAACATGTTTTTCATGCCTATCATACAATTGACACCGGTTTAAAACACGGCACGGTCACCGTCGTTTCAAAGCATATTCCTGTAGAAATCACTACCTATAGAAAAGATGCAGAGTACAAAGATCACCGACATCCAGATGAAGTTATTTTCACACGGACAATCAAAGAAGACTGTGCTCGTAGAGATTTTACGATCAATGCTCTTTGTTATTGTGAAGAAACTGGTATTTTAGATTTTTTTAATGGAAAAGAAGACATTGAAAGAAAGATTGTCCGCTGTATTGGAGATCCTTATCAGCGTTTTGAAGAAGATGCATTACGTATCTTAAGAGCAATCCGTTTTGCTTCACAGCTCAATTTTTTGATTGATGATCATACATCAGAAGCAATCTTAGATACAAAAGAAACACTGTCTTATGTTTCCATTGAAAGAATTCAGGAAGAAATGAATAAGTTTTTTGCTGGAGAGGGTTGTGTTCCTTTATTGTATCCATACAGAAAGGTGTTCTCCGTATTTCTAAAAGAAATGGATTCAGTAAACTGGGAGCAATTGATTCAGCGATTACAGAATTCTAAGCAAGACTACAGAATCCGCTTTGCTCTAGTATTATCAGATCCTGCATTCAGTGATGTGAAACACACATTAAAATACATGAAATATTCAAATAAAGAAATCACAGCGATTTCTCAAATGATCAAATTTAAAAATGCACCAATATCCACAAAAACAGATATTTTATATTTATTGAAAGATATGTCATGTGATTTCATGCAATATTTAAATTATCGAGAAGCCTATGATTTAACGTCATATGACCACGCTTTGCATATTTACCAGTCCATTATCCAAAACAATGATTGTTACAGCTTAAAACAGCTTCAAATCAACGGAAAAGACATGATTGCTTTAGGATATACAGGAAAAGATATTTCACTATATCTCAATCAATTATTAAACGCAGTCATTGAAGAAAAAGTTATCAACAACAAAGAAAAATTGATTGCTTACTTACAAACAATCAATTGATATGCATATCTAGGGGAACCATCTTTAACATAGATGATTCCTGTTTTTTTAAATCCATTCTTTCCAACCATTCTCTGCATAGATACATTCTTTTCATGCGTATCAATACGAATGTTGAAAATATCTTGTTCTCTGCCAATTTCTTTTGCTTTTTCTATAAACATGGAAGCAATATTTTTACCTTTCATTGATGAATCAATACATATTCTATGAATCACAATATATGGATCATCATTGAACCATGCACCATCAATAACAGTATAGTTAGGTTCCACAAGTGATGAAATATATGCATATCCAATCACTTCACCATTTTCACACGCACAATATGCACCACCTTTTTGAATATCATCTAATACATCACATGCATCAGGATAGCCATTCTGCCATTGTGGAATACCATTTTCTTTCAAATAGGCTTTTGCCTGATTTATAATTTCTACGATTTGTAGAACATCACTTTTCTTACTTTTTCTAATTTCCATTTCACTTAAAAAGCAGGTTGCCCTGCTTTACACTTCTTATAACTTCTTAAACTGATCAACATCAAGAACGAAGATTGTAGCTCCACCAACCTGTACTTCTACAGGGAAAGAAGCATAGCGTCCAATATCATAGCTAGCTGTAGATGGAACGATTTCAGTACGTCTTTTTGCTTCAGAGCCAATAACATCAATACATTTATCAACAAGATCGTCATCTGTACCAACGATTAACGTTGTATTGCCAGCTCTTAGAAAGCCGCCAGTTGTAGACAAACGAGTCATGTAGAAATTATTTTTTGTGAGTGCTGAAGTTACAGCGGAAGCATCATCGTTAGAAACGATAGCTAATACGAGTTTCATATGTAAACCTCCTAATCTAATATTATTTTATCACAAATCTTTAAACATTAAATCTGAAGAAAACAACATCTCCATCCTGCATGACATATTCTTTTCCTTCAACACGAAGTTTACCAGCTTCTTTGAGTGCTTTTTCACTGCCATATTTCATGAAATCTTCATATCCATACACTTCTGCACGGATAAATCCCTTTTCAAAATCTGAGTGAATGACACCAGCACACTGTGGTGCTTTCATACCTTCATGGAATGTCCATGCTCTGCATTCTGGTTCACCAACTGTAAAGAAAGTACGTAGTCCTAATAAATGGTATGCCGCCTGAATGATCTGATCCAAGCCGGATTCTTTAATTCCTAGATCATCCAGGAATGCCTGTTTTTCTTCTTTCTCTAAACCTGATAATTCTTCTTCCATCTTCGCACAGATTGCGATAACTTCACTACCTTCGCTTTCTGCAAGTTTCTTAACATCTTGATAATAATGATTGCTTTCAGGATCATTAATTTCATCATCAGACATATTTGCTACGTAAATCACTGGTTTCGCTGTCAATAAACCATAGTTTTTCATGATTTCAAGATCGCTGTCATTGAGATCCAGTAAACGAACAGCCTTGCCATCCAACAATTGTTCTTTAAACTTTGTTAATGTTTCCATTTCTTTGACGGCATCTTTATCTTTTGTCTGTGCTTTCTTTGCAATTTTGCTGATACGGTTCTCTACAGAGTCCAAATCTGCAATTGCTAATTCAAGATTGATTTCTTCAATATCACGCACTGGATCAACAGAACCTTCTACATGTTCAATATTTGTATCATCAAAACATCTAACAACATGAATAATAGCATCCGTAGAACGAATGTTTCCTAAGAACTGGTTTCCTAGCCCTTCTCCCTTAGATGCACCCTTTACTAAGCCTGCAATATCTGTAAATTCAAATGTTGTATAAATTGTTTTCTTTGGATGGAATGCTTCTACAAAGTCTTCCATTCTTTGATCAGGAACTTCTACGACACCTACGTTTGGTGCAATTGTTGCAAACGGATAGTTCTCTGCCAATACCTGGCTATTTGTAATTGCGTTAAAAAGTGTTGATTTACCTACGTTTGGCAAACCGACAATACCTGCTGTTAATGACATTTTCTAATTTACTTCCCTTCTTTATTCCTGTGGCGCTTTCTCCACAACCTTTTTCATTTTACGCTCAAATTCATGACGAGGAAACATAATTACGTTTCCACACCCCATACATTTAATTTTTATATCCGCGCCCATACGAATAATCTGCCAATATTTGCTTTTATGACACGGATGTTCCTTTTTCATCTCAACGATATCATTCAATCCATATTCATTTACCATTACAATACCCTCGCTGATACGCTTCTATTGTATTCTTTAATAACATTGTAATTGTCATAGGACCAACACCCTTTGGTACAGGTGTAATCGCACGACAATGCTCCTTTACAGACTCAAAATCTACATCTCCACATAAATGACCATCTTCTAATCGATTGACACCAACATCAATAACATATGCATCCTCTTTTACATAAGAAGCATCAATAAACTTTGGAGAACCAATCGCCACAATTAATATATCTGCCATTCTTGTAATTTCTTTTAAATTTTTTGTGTGAGAATGGCAAATCGTTACCGTAGCATTTGCATTTTGAAGCAAACGAGCAACGGGTGTTCCGACAAGTTTACTTCTTCCAATCACAACCGCATGCTTTCCTTTTGGATCACAATGCATACGTTTTAACAATTCCAAAATACCACTTGGTGTACAAGGAGCAAATGCCGGTTCATTTAAGAACAGCTTGCCAAAATTCACTGGTGTTAAGCCATCTACATCTTTATTAGAAGAAATATAAGATACTGCTTCATTTTCATCTAAACCTTTTGGAAGAGGCAATTGTAATAAAATGCCATCTACTCCAGGATCATTCGATAAGCGTTGCAGTTCATTGTTTAATTCTTCTTGTGAAATAGAAGATGGCAACGTCAGTTCTACGCTATGAATGCCAACACTTGCGCAAGCTTTTTCTTTTCCTTTAACATAGGAAATGGAAGCAGGATTATCTCCAACAAGAACAACAGCCAAGCACGGTACACGATTACCACTTTGTTTAATTGCATCAATCTGCTGTCTCATCTCGTCTCTGATTTCTTGAGATAATTCGCTGCCATAAATAACTTCAGCCATACTTCACCTCCTATTTTCGAATGTCTATATCACTGTCCAATATGATCGTAACAGGACCATCATTCAATAATTCTACCTTCATATCTGCACCAAAGATACCTTCTTCTACATGAATTCCAATCTTTCTTAAATATTCATTGAAATACAGGTATAAAGGTTCTGCAATCGCTGGCTTACCAGCATATGAAAAAGAAGGACGATTTCCTTTATGACAGTCTGCATATAAAGTAAATTGTGAAATTGATAAAATAGATCCATCTACTTGTGAAAGATTCAAATTCATCTTATCTTCTTCATCTGTAAAAATTCTTAGTTTTGCGACCTTTTCAGCCATTTTTTCAACAATTTCTTTGGTATCTCCATCTTGAATACCAACTAAGATCATATATCCTTGATTGATCTTGCCATGGATTGCTCCGTCTATTTCAACAGAGGCATGTTTTACTCTTTGAATTACTAATCTCATAACAAGGATTTTATAACAAATACCAAACTTTTAATATCGAATTTCTAATTATTTCTTTTTTGATTGTGACAGAAATGTGAAACATGTTAAATGTAAACGCTTACAATTTGGGATAAGTGTGTGAAAGCTTCCAAAAATTTGCTACAAACTTAAGAATTTGTTAACATTTTAGTATGCAGAAAAACAATAAGATTAAAAAGACATTTAGATTCATCTTGCCAATGTTAGCGGCGGGAGCTATTGTAGCTGCCTCAATCAACTCTGACGTTAAGGCTGATGATCCATTAAAAGGAAGTTTACCAGTTTACGATATTGAAATAGGAGATACAAATGTAGCAGCAACATTAAAATCAGATGTAATTGCAGATCGTTGTAATATTGACGACAATCTGAACATCGATGATATCAATGTTGACTTATCCAGTATTGATATTTCTGGCTTAGATACTTCTAAAGCAGGTATCCAGACAGTTACATTAAAAGTAAACCTGGTATATACGGATAATCTAACAGATTCTGTTGGTTATTCATTCACACAAAATGCGGCAGTAAACATGAAAGTAGTTTCCGCCCCAACATTAAAACTCAAATCCAATGAAGTAACAGTTAATAACGGTGATACGTTTATTCCTGAAAGTTACATTTCTTATATCAACGATGATTCTGGTGAATTGCCAGCATTGACTGTTGATACACAGAACTTAGATATGAACGCTGATGGTACATATCTAATCACATATAAAGCTGTTGATTTACAAGGTAATACAACAACACAGAATTTAGTTGTTAATGTAAAGACTCCTCAAGAAGTATTAGATCAGATTGCTGCAGAACAAGCTGCACAAGCCGAAGCTGAAGCATTGGCACAGGCACAAGCTGAAGAAGAAGCTAGAAAAGCTGCAGAACAGGCTGCTTTACTAGGAGCCAGCGGAGAAAACACAAATACTTCTGGTCTTGGATATACAGCTGGTGGTGCTAACCCTTATGGTGGTGGCTGGTCTAACTGTACATTTGGTGCATGGCAGGCTTTATATAACGCAAGAGGTATCGCATTACCAAACTTAGGTAACGCTTCCCAGTGGTATGCAAATGCAGCATCCATGGGATATTCAGTAAGTGGAACACCAACTTCTGGCAGTATTGCAGTTTATAACGGACATGTTGCTTATGTTGATGGCGTTGATGGAGATATGGTTCATATTGTAGAAGGTGGTTTCAATGGTCACTACAATGAACGTTGGGTATCTTCTGCTGGTACAGGTACAAAATCAACAATTGGTTATATTAACGTCTAAAAGAACGGAATTTCCGTTCTTTTTTTGGATACACAGAAAGAAAAAAGGGAATCATCTTCCCTTCCTTCTATTTGCTTTCTTCATTATAAATAGAATAATAAACAAAACTAATACAATAATACTAATAATATTGATTACTTTTCCAAACATACTTTATTCAATTGCTCTATACTGTGTCCACTTTCCACTCTTATATCTTATCGCAAAGAAGACAATACGTACAATCCAATCGATATACATTGCAATTCTCGTACCTACAACGCCAAGTCCCATAACAGTACCTAATATATAGGCTCCAACAACGCGTGCAAAGAACATTGATAGAACGCCCACATACATCGTATATTTCGCATCTCCTGCTGCTCTTAAGCATGTAGGTAATACAAATGCCAATGCATGGAATAAACCAACCGCAAGACACTCCATACCAAGGATCGTTTCTGTAATTGCCAGTGTTTCATTCTTTAATGTATACAACTGCAAAGCAAATGGACTTACAACAAACAGAATCACATTGTTGATAACTGCCATAATCATTGCCATGATCAGCATCTTTCTAATATAGTATCTAGCCTGATCATAATCATTTGCGCCAACACATTGCCCAACAACCGTTACAACCGCTAACTGCATTGCCATTTCTGTCGTATAACACAATACACATAATGAATTCGTTACACCATTTGCCGCAATCTGCATTGTTCCATACGTTGCTACAAACATACTGACAATGACTTTTCCTAGCTGGAATAATCCATTTTCAATTCCGTTTGGAATCGCAATAGATAATATTTTTTTTATAATCGTTTGATTCCATGTCAGTATGTCTTTCCACATGACACTGATTGGTGCTTCTGAATCAAAGCATAGAGCTAGCATAACAATTGCCGCAACAACTCTACTTGCTAATGTTGGCCATGCAACACCAGCAGCGCCCATATGTAATAGATATACACAAATAAAGTTTCCAACAACATTAATGACATTCATCAGCATAGAAACACGCATCGTTGTATTTGTGCGATTCATACTTCTGTATAACGCTGCAGAACTGTTATATACACCTAAAAATGGAAATGACAGTGCTGTAATCCAGAAATATACGTTCGCGCTGTTCATTACATCAACTTCAATGCTTTTATATAAAGCATGCAAGATAACACTGTGGAATGCTACACATAAAATACCAAACACTAAGGAAATCACAAAACTAATCATCAATAGCTGTGAAGCTGACAGCTTTGTATTCTCTTCATCCTTGTTTCCAAGATATTGTGTAACAATAACAGAACCACCACCTGCAATCGCTGTTAATATCGCTATAATCAGGTTATTCACATCATTTACAATGGATACGCCTGAAATTGCTGCTTCTCCAGCAGCAGATACCATGATCGTATCCGCCATTCCCACAAGCATCACTAACAATTGTTCTACTAATAAAGGCAGGATTAATCTTACTAGTTGTCGATTTGTAAACATTTTATTTTTCATAGCGTTTATGTTATTCCTGTTGTGTATGATTGTAAAGCAATTTTAAATTTTCGAAAAAATGTTTCGATAGAAAAACTAAGTCCTCTTAGTTTCACAGATTTTGCAATCTGACTTTTTGGACTTAGTTTATTTATTTTTTACGTGCAATATGTAATAAACGTAATGAATTTAATACACAAAGCATAGCTACACCCGTATCAGCGAAAATTGCCCACCACATATTTGCGATGCCTAAAGCACCGAAAATGAGAGTTAATACTTTAATCGCAATCGCACCATAGATATTTTCATTCGCTACAAACAAGATACGTTTACTAGCAGCAATTGCTAAAGAAATCTTGCTGACAGAATCATCCATCAATACAACATCTGCGGCTTCAATTGCAGCATCACTGCCCAATGCTCCCATTGCAATACCAACATTTGCTAAAGTGATGACTGGTGCATCATTCACACCATCTCCAACAAACGCTGTCATACCTTCTTCCATGTACTTTTTCACTGTATTAACTTTATCTTCCGGCATACAGCCACCAATTGCCTGATCTACGCCTAATTGTGAACCAATGGAAGAAGTAATTTCTTGATTATCACCAGAGACAATAATACATTTCTTTCCTTCTTTGTGAAGTGTATCAACGGCTTCTTTCGCATCTGCTTTCAATTGATCTCTTAATACAAGACAGCCTTCGTAAACACCATTTTTAGCAACATATACAAGTGTTCCTGTGGAAGTTTCTTCTTTACACTGAATTCCTTTTTCATTCATCAGCTTATAATTACCCGCAAGAATCTCTTTTCCATTTACTTGAACACTTAATCCTCTGCCAGCAATTTCCTGAACATCTGTTACTTCTTCATCATGAATTTCAGCCTGCCATGCTTCTTTAATCCCTTGTGCAATTGGATGGTTAGAGAAATGTTCTGCGTATGCTGCATCTTTAATCAATTGTTCTTTATCTACTGCTGAAAGAACTTCTTCAACCGCAAACTTTCCTGAAGTCAATGTACCTGTTTTATCCATAATGACCTGTTTCACTTTTGCCAGATCATCAATGACATTTGCGCCTTTTACTAAAATACCTCTAGAAGATAATCCACCAATTCCCGCAAAGAATGATAGAGGAATTGAAATGACAAGAGCACATGGACAAGAAATAACTAAGAATGTACAAGCTCTGCGAATACCTTCATTAAAGTCTCCAAATGCAATTCCCACAACAAGAGCCACCGCAATTGCTAAAAATACAACAATTGGTGTGTAATACTTTGAAAACTTTGTAATGAATTTTTCATGTTCTGCTTTGTTCGCATCGTTGTTTTCTACAAGATCTAGAATTTTGGCAACAGTTGATTCACCATATTCTTTTGTTACTTGAATCTCTAATACACCTGTTTCATTGACTGATCCAGAAATAACTTCATCACCTGCATCGACATCTCTCAGCTTGCTTTCACCTGTTAAAGAAGCTGTATCTAAAGATGAAGAGCCACTCACAATCATTCCATCGAGTGGAATTCTCTCACCTGGTTTTACACGAATGATTTCATCAATCAGCACTTCCTCTGGATCAACCTTCTCATATTCATCATTACGCTTAACCATTGCATAATCTGGACGAATATTCATGAGTTCTCCAATTGATTTTCTACTTCTTCTAACCGCAAGATCCTGGAAGTATTCACCAATCTGATAAAACAACATAACACCAGCAGCTTCTTTCCATTCCTGCTGATAAATTGCGGCTAATGTAGCGATGGACATTAAGAAATGTTCATCAAATAACTGTCCTCTTCCGATACCGCGAACAGCCTTGATCAAAACATCATATCCTAAAACAAGATATGCAGCTAATGCAAGTACGATCTGTAATAAGCCTTGCATAAACATAGAACAGCCAAATAATGCAGCACCAATGATCAAACGAATCATCATTGTATGGTCTTCTTTTTCTTCAACAATTTTCTTTTCTTCTTTCTTGTATTCAGAAAACTCTACTTCTGGCTCATTTTTCGCAATCATTGCTTTCATTTCAGAAGCAATACGACTCTTGTCTTTTGGACTGCATTTAACAATCAATAATTGATTCATAAAATCAGCATCGCACGACTTTACACCAATGATTTTCATTGTTTCTTCCGCAAGTTCATTTGCACAGTCAGCACAGTCAATATTTGTAATATTGAATTTATATGTTCTATCAATTTCTTGAGATACTTTCTTGATGATTGGATGTTCTTGATCATCTTCAATGATCTTACGCATTTTGCTTTCCACAGTACTCATCAAAGAAGGATCAACATCATAGTTCAACTTAGAATGAATGCCAAACTCTAAGCTGCAGTTGGATACACCTTCTAATTTACCAATTTCTTCTTCTAATTCCTTTGCACAATTTGCACAATCAATGCCATCCACTACAAATGATTGATGTGTTGTCTTCACTGCGTCAACTTTTGTAATGACAGGATTTTCCTGATCATCTTCAATAATCTTGATTATTTGTTTTTCAACATCATTTACTAAAGAAGAAGTGACATCATAGTTAAGCTTTGAATGAATTCCAAAGACTAAAGTACAGTTGGATACGCCTTCTAGTTTTCCAATCTCTTCTTCTAATTCTTTCGCACAGTTTGCGCAATCAATACCGTCAACATTATAGGAAACATGAATGTTATGTTCTTTTTCATCTACTCTAGTAATGATTGGATCTTTTTGATCATCTTCAATGATTTTTCTCATTGCTTTTTCGATTGCTTCTGCATCATTACCTTCATAATCGTATTTCAAATGAGAATGTACTCCAAACTCTAAACTACAGTTAGATACACCATCTAATTTACCAATTTCTTCTTCTAATTCTTTTGCACAATGCGCACAATCGATACCGTCAACATTAAATTGAAATGTCTTCATATCTACCTCTCTTCATTTGAACAAGTGTTCAAATGTTCTACTTCATTATATTATTCCTGTTACTTATATTCGTCAATCACATTTCTGAAAATTTTGCTATAATGTTTCACATGATCAAAACAAACTGGCATACACATACAAAACGATGCGGTCACGCGATTGGAGAAGATGAAGACTATGTCAAAGCAGCCATTGAAGGAGGGTTGAAAACATTAGGTTTCTCTGACCACGCCGCCTATAAAACACAAGTTCCTACAGAAAGAATGAATATCAATCAAGTTGAAGAATACATGGCATCTATTCGTTCTTTAAAAGAGAAATACAAAGATCAGATAGATATCTATCTAGGAATGGAAGTAGAATGTTACCAAAGTGAATGGGATACTTTATCACAATTCAGAAAAGAATTGGATTACTGTATTTTAGGTCAGCATAACATTGATTTAGATTTAATCAGTTCCTATGGGTTAAATACACCTCAACAGTTATCCATGTACGTTGATCGACTAGAATATGCATGTAAGCATGCTTTATGTGATTATATTGCGCATCCTGATGTATGTTTATATTCTTATCCATATATGGATGAAAGTGTTAGAAAAATTGCTGAGAGAATCGCTAAAATTTCTATTACATACGATATGCCATTAGAATTAAATACTGGCAGTGGCGTACACAATGGAATGCATTCTTACCCAGATGGAAAAAGATATGCTTATCCAACAAGAATCTTCTTTGAAGAATTTGCAAAGAAAAAATGTCCAGTTATCATTGGACTTGATGTTCATAATCCAGAATTATTTAAGACAGATACAGATTTAAATCGTGCATTATCTGTTGTTGAAGGACTAGATTTAAATTTTCTCACAGATTATGACTTGGCATCTAGTGCAAAGAAGAGAAAAGAATTATTCTATTAATATTACAAACATAATAAAACCACAGCTCATCTTAGATCTGTGGTTTTTTGTTTTAAGTGATTATTTATCTAATCCAGCTAGAATCTGTTCAGCTACACCCTCAGCATCGAGTTTGTATTCTTTTAACAAAGTCTTCCAGTCTGCGCTTTCTGCAAATCCTCTCATACCGATTCTGTGAATTCTCTTAGGGCAGCGATCTGCAGCTACTTCGCAAATCATTGAACCAAGTCCACCAGTTACGGAATGCTCTTCTACTGTGAAGATTTCATCATTGCTTTCAAGAATCTTTGTAATGCCTTCTTCATCTGTTGGCTTAATTGCACAGACATCAATAATTGTTGGATCAATACCCTTTTCATTCAGTGCTTTCAGCGCGCCTAATGAAGACTGTACCATTAGTCCTGTAGCAAATACTGCTACCTTGGATGTACCTTCATGAATGACATTGATCTTTGTGACGTCAAACTTCTTGTTTTCATCAAATACATCTTCAACCTTACTTCTTCCAAGTCTGATATAGCATGGATTGTTTGTTGAAGCTACATGATCAATCACAGCCTTTGTTTCCCACTGGTCACATGGTGCATATACTTCTAGACCAGTAATATCTCTCATAATTGCGATATCTTCAATTGCCTGATGTGTTACACCATCTTCACCAACTGTAATGCCAGAATGTGATCCTACGATCTTAACATTCAAATGTGGATATGCTACGCTGTTTCTGATCTGTTCCCATACTCTGCCAGTGCAGAACATTGCGAATGATGATGCGAATGGAATATATCCACTTGCTGCAAGGCCTGCAGAAACACCAATCATATTTGCTTCCGCAATACCCATGTCAAAGAATCTTTCCGGGCATACTTCTCCTGCTTTTCCACTGTATGTTGATCCAGCAAGGTCTGCATCTAAAACGACAATCTTTGGGTTTTCTTGAATGAGTTTTGAAATCTCTTCACCATATGCTTCACGTGTTGCTTTAGACATCTTATTCACCCTCCAAGTCTTTTAATGCAATTGCTGTCAATTCAGCATCTGGGGCCTTTCCATGCCATCCAGCTTGATTTTCCATAAAGGATACACCTTTCCCTTTAATTGTCTTGGCAATAATGCAAGTAGGCTTTCCCTTATATTCCTTTGCCTTTTCAAAAGCATCATGCAATGCTTCATAGTCATGACCATCTACAGTCATAACATTCCAACCAAATGCTTCAAATTTTGGTTCAAATGGTTCAGGTCCGATAACATCTTCACATCTGCCGTCAATCTGCAGTCCGTTGTTATCAATGATCCAGCATAAATTATCCAGCTTGTAATGACCAGCAGCCATTGCAGCTTCCCAGACCTGACCTTCTTCAGCTTCACCATCTCCAACAAGAGCATAGATTCTATGATCATTCTTGTCTAATCTGTTTGCCAGTGCCATACCAACAGAAGCACTTGTTCCTTGGCCTAGAGAACCAGTTGACATATCAATGCCATCTAATTCATTGATGTCAGGGTGTCCCTGAAGTCTAGAATTTAATTTTCTAAATGTTAAAAGCTCTGCTTCATCAATAATACCTTTTTCTGCTAATACAGCATAGAGTAGTGGTGATGCATGTCCCTTTGATAAGACAAAGCGATCTCTGTCTAAAGAGTGGGCATTCTCCTTTGTGAAATCCATGACATCAAAATAAAGTACTGTAAGAATGTCAGCTGCACCTAGTGATCCTCCTGGATGACCAGACTGTGCATTGGATACTTCTTTTATAATGTTCTTACGAATATTTTTTGCATGATCCTGCATTGCTTTTAAATCCATAGTTTTCCTCCAACTTTAGCCTAAATATCATATCACAAAAACATTTGTGTAATTTTTAACTTGTTATTTTTTGTGATTTTTTATAAGATTTTTAACAAATCACTGATTTTATGAATCATTGGAACATCAGCAGTACACTTTCTTTCTCCATGTGTCCATATCCAGATAGGTTTCATATGTGCTCGATAAGCACCAATAATATCATTTGCAAATATATCTCCAACGAATACACTTTCTTCTGCTCTTACGTTTAATTTTTCTAATGCAGCAGTAAATAATCTTGTATCAGGTTTGTGATAGCCATAGTCTCCAGAAACAACCACATTGCTTTCATCAAAGAATTGTGATAATCCTGCCTGTTGAATTTTATTTCTTTGGCATGTACTGTCTCCATTTGTAATAATTCCAAGCTTATATTTTTTCTGCAGCTGTTCTAAAGTAGAAATCGTATCAGGAAATGGAACAGAAGCTTTCCATTGTTCTTCATTCCACCACTTCTTAAAATCTGCACATGGTAATGTAATATCGTATTTCTTTTTTAACATATCAACAATATGCTGTTTCTGAATATTCCCTTGTTCATCCCAAATCATAACATCTTGAAGAATTGTTTCTAATTTCATCTCATCTTCAAAATCTGTACAGCTTTTAAGCAGCCTATAGAACGTATCATATGCATAGGATTCACGATGTCCTAATGTATCATCAAAATCAAATAAGACTGCTTTGATATTTTTAAAGTCATTGTTCATTTTCTTTTAAAAACTCCTCATATGCCTTTTGAATTGTTTCATCTGCTTCTTTGATTAAACCAACAGCTTCTCCTGGACGAATAAATCTCTTGTAATATCTTGTAAAGAAGAAATCCTTTTCCTGGTGTGTCATTGTATTCCAATTGTCTGGTAATGGTTCCATAAAATCCTCCATGTAAATCTTAACATATTAAAAAGATGAAGGTGCAAATTCCTTCATCTTTCATATATTATTTCTTCACTAAACCACTATTCTTCAAAAGCAGTTCAACATCTGTACCCTTGAATTTCTTTAAAACGAAGTCAATCACTTTCTTTTCAGCATAGTTCAATTCAGCTTCATCAATAGACTTCTTATCAATTGCATAATAAGCAGCTCTTAATAATTCTCTTACATCATATTGAGATCCCCACACTTCAGGAACACCACGATCTACATTCAATAGTGTATATACTGCTTCCATACCACTACGCATTGAATATTCTGTTGTAAAGATAGTATCTCTTGGAATTTCAGCAAATTGTCCAATAAATGCGAAGTTAACAGCACCATCTGGAACTACATGTGGACGGTCTGTATTCTTTCTTGGCTGGAAGAATGCATTGATATATGGCATATAGCAAGTTGTTGTATTACATGCATTAGCCGCAAGATCATCAATACGATCTTCATCTACACCAATGTGATACAGCCACTCTTTACATACTTCTTCACCTGTACATTCCTTCATCGGTTTATCTACATAGTTACCTGGACGGTTTGTATTCAATGAATATAACCATACAAGAACTGTATTTTCATCTTGTGATTTAAACTGTGGCTGTCTGTTAATTGTCCAGCTTAGATACCAATGATCTCTAGAATCCTTTACTGTTACAATACCACCTGTTGTTACGCGATGACGTCTAGGATCTCTCTTACATACATTCATGATATGTTGAATGACTTCTTCGTTGCTTGTTTCAACAGTTGCACTCATCCAGTTTGTAGCTTCTGTATCACTGCAGAATACTTCTGGCTTGCCATATTCGCCATATTTTGCCTGTTTTGCGATGTTTTTCCAAAGATCCCATGATTCACCATAGCCATCCTTGATTCCACTTAAATCAGGTGCTGTATGCTGATCTCCATAACAGCTTGTATCTGTGCAGCAGCCATTTGTGATAAATACTAGATCATCTTCTGATAATGCAATCTTTTCTTCTACGCCATTCTTCAAGACAATTAATTCCTTAGCCACCTTACGATCATGTTCATCTGTATCAATGATGACATTCTTGACGTCCATTCCAAATTCGATTGCAACTCCATGTGCTTCAAGATACTTCACAAGAGGAAGAATCATACTTTCATATTGGTTATATTTTGTAAAACGAAGAGCTGAGAAATCAGGTAAACCATCAATATGATGTACATATCTACATAAATATCTCTTCATTTCCAATGCACTAGACCATTTTTGGAAAGCAAACATTGTCTGCCAATATAACCAGAAATTAGTATCCCAGAATTCATCAGGTAAAACATCAGAAATCTTCTTATCTTCTAATTCATCTTCTGAAGTGATAAAGAGTTTACTTAATGCCATTGCACTCTTTTTATCAAGTGTGAATTTACCATCTGTATGTGCACTTTCACCACGATTTTGACTTGCTCTACATAAAGAATAGTTTGGATCTTCTTTATTCAACCAATAATATTCATCCAAAACTGTAACGCCTTCAGTTTCAATGGATGGTACATCTTTAAATACATCCCACATAACTTCAAAGTGGTTATCCATTTCTCTGCCGCCTCTCATGTAGAAACCTTTTGTTACATCTTTTCTACCATCACAGCTTCCACCAGCAATATCTATTTTTTCTAGAACATGGATACGGTCTCCTGAAATCTGCCCATCTCTAACAAGATAGAATGCAGCAGTTAATCCAGCTAGGCCTGTACCAATAATATACGCTGACTTCTTATCCGCATCCTTTGGCTTTCTTGGATGTGCGAATGCTTCATAATTTCCTGAACTATAATACATAATTTATTCTCCTTTTTTGACTTAAGGTCAGTATAGCACTCGTCAATAGAGAGTAAATTGACATAATTTGAAATTTGTCAAAGAATGAGGCATAAAAAAAAGAATCCAAAACTGGATTCTTCATTGATCATTAACCTAACTTTTTGTAAAGTGTAACGAATCTTTCAGCAAGGATTCCAAATCCTTCAGCACTCATTAACTGGTCTTCAGCGTGTGTGAGTAAAAGATCCATGATAACCTTGTCACCCTGAGCAGTCTGTGTTAATAACTTAGCGTGAGCATCATGTCCTTCAACATAAGCATCCTGACCTTCTTTAATTAGTTTTTCAGCTTCTTCGAAGTTTCCTTCAGCTGCTGCATCAATAGCTGCGATATAGTTAGAACGAGCTGTTCCTACTGCTGCAATAATGTTAAACGCAATTAATTCTGTACCTTCCATGTTTTCTCCTTTATAAGTACTTATGTACAAATATAATGATAATATGAAAACGGTTTCCACGCAAGAACATAGAAACCGTTTTTTTAATTTTTGAAAATTAAGCGTTTAGCTTCTTTTCAGCCATTTCAAGAACAGCTTTACCATCCATTAAACCATAAGCTCTCATATCGATTGCTTCAATTGGCTTACCAGGGAACTGTTTCTGAAGCTTAGCTAATGCGAAACGAACCTGTGGTCCAATCAAAATAACATCAGCTTCTGGTCCATGCTTATCAACTTCATTGAGTGAGTAAGCTGCGATGTTATAATCTGCACCCTTAGCTGCTGCTGCTTCCTTCATTTTGTTAACAAGTAAACTTGTAGACATACCTGCGGAGCAAAATAATGTAATATTTTTTGCCATAATTATTTAACCTTCTTTCTTGGAAATTCTCCGTACATTTATAATAATATACAAGCGTTTACATCGCAAGAAAAAATTTAAACTTGATAACAAACAGATAACTAATTTGTCATTTGAAAGTATTCTTCCATTGTTAGTCCACTATCTGTAATTTTCTGAGCTATCTCTTTACCAACGTAACGGAAATTCCATGGGGAAAATTTAACACCTGTTATTTCTTCTTTTCCTTTTGGATTTCTTAAAATAAAACCATACTCACTACAATGCGTAATTAACCATTGATACGCATCTGTTTGTTCAAATCTGACATCTAATTCATATTTATGAGAAGTTGTAGATAAATCAACAGATAAACCTGTCTGATGTTCAGAACATCCTGGAATACAATCAATACGTTCAGCTTCCTGTTTTCCGAATTTTGAAACATAATAGTGATACAAATCAGTTTGGTACTCATAGTCACGGTATCCAGAAACAAGATAAAGATGAATACCCTCATCGTTTGCTTTAGAAAACATATCTTCTAAAGCAGAAGAAACTTCAGGCAAAAGTAATTGTGATTCGTATTGAGGTACATTCACACTTACAAGAGAATTTGGAATGAAATCACTTTCAATAGAATGCCATTTATTAACAATTCTAAGTATAGAATCATCAGTTGTGACGTCATAAATTTCAGGAGTGTTTGTAGGCAAGATAGATGGGCTAGGAGAAGGAATAAAAGTTGCCTCTGGAGTCGTTGATGGAAGAGGAGAATTTTGCATAGAACCAGAAGAAGAATGATCAACACGATCAGTAAAACCGCTAAATAAAAGATATAAGAATAAGCAAGATAATACACCACTTAATATTAGGACGATATAAACTTTTTTATATAAACTTCTGATATTCATACAAGGTATTGTACAGATAAATAAAAAAAAAGCAAAGACCTGGCAACGTGCTCGATTCACCGCAAGGCTATTTTTGCCGCTGATGTGCTTAACTTCT
>CAKVBD010000011.1 GCA_934725105.1 uncultured Bulleidia sp.
CTTATGGTTTTACCTTTAGCACGAAACTTTTCAGCCCATTCAGGATAAACATTCTTTTTCTTCATGTATATATTATACACGTATATGCTACATTTTGGAAGCAAACAAATCGAGCTTTATAATCTCGATTTGTTTCATGCGTAATTACTAGATTATAAATGTAGAACTTGAAAAAAAAGAAAAATTTGCTATATTGTAGTTGGCTATGAAAGCTATTAAGCCACGTGTAAAAAAAGGGAACTGCTGGAACAGTTCCCTTTTTCAATACCTAGGCTGATCGACTATTTTTTTTCGACTCCATCCAGCCATTTGCAGATATAGTACGAAACAACACCTGCTACGACGGAGCTTATGAAAGCTATTAGATACTCCACGTGTACTCACCTCCTTTCCAGAGGTCGGGAGGAAGCCGACTCAATAATGATATCAGAAAGAAGATCACAGGTCCTATGAATAGAGAATGGAATCAAAAAAATGGTGTTAGTTTTTTAATGAAAAAGGTGGAAAAATCTATTGATAATATAACGCGACCAAAGAACCTCTTGGCCTTTGATCATCTATGATAAATCAATGATTTCAGGAATTAAAAAACAAATCTTATGGAAAAGCTGTTAACTTTCGCTAAAGATTTGTTTTCTTGAATTTTCAATTAATATCACTAAGAATTTATTTGTCTTAACTTAATGACATTGTGAATTTCACTTCTTTTTTAGTCTTTAGGCATTTGATTAAAATGACCACGTATTTCTTTTGTACGAACACAATTCACGAATGCTTTTGGATCAATCGCAAGAATGTTGCTGACAATTGCTTTTTCACTACTCTCATTGATTACAGAATAGATCATCTTTCTCTCATCATTCTTGTATGAACCTTCTCCTCTGATGATCGTTGCACCATGTTGTGTAACTGCGTGTATCATTTCAGAAATTTCATCTACTTTGTTTGAAATAATAAACAAAGTCACCTGTGCATAATTTCGATATAACAAATGAATTGTCTGTGTTGATACATATTGGAAAATAATAGAATACAATGCTTTATCCCATCCAAATAAGACACCAGCCGTAATTAAGATAACTGCATTCAATCCAAGAACAAGGTTAAATCCATCCACATTGTATTTGGATGAAAGAAAGATTGAGATAAAATCTGTTCCTCCTGTTGTTGTATCCACCATTAAGCACAAAGATATCGCAAGTCCATTCAACATCCCACCAAATACACTGATCAATAAAATATCTGAAGTTAACGTATACTTTGGAATCATATCTACAAGTACACTGTTTAACAGAATCATAAACAGAGAAAACAATGTAAAGTTTTTACCAATATATCTAAATCCGATGTATACAGGTAATGCATTCCAGAATACATTTACAAATGTATAGCTGATTTCAATATTAAAAAACTTTTGAAGAATTGCCTGTGTAAGAATGGTCAATCCCGTTGCACCACCTGGATACAGCCCACCATTTCTTACCATGATTTTTATGTTCAGCGACATAATAATTGCCGCAATCACTACCATAAATGGTCTTAAATATTGTATTCGTTTTTGTTCTTTAAATGTCATAGATACCTCACCGCATGACAATTGTAACGCTTATTTCAAGTACTTCCAATTAAAAAAGCAGATGTTTCCATCTACTTGTCTTCAAAGCCAACAATTGGGATCTGTGTTGTGTCTTCTCTTTTTGGAAATTCCACATCTACCACTCTGGCAACTTCAATGCTGTCTCTCATTAAACCATTAATTAATACCATATGCGCTGGTAATGAATCCCCCTGAAAATCTTCTGGATTCCCAATATATCCAGCATGAACAGATCCATCATCCAATGTCACCTGTATAAATTTCTGAATCAAAGCTTTCATCAGTTCTGCATTTGTCATTGTCATGTTTTATACCTGTACACCTGCGCCTAATTCCTGCAGGGAACCATTTCCTTTCGCTTCTATTCCTTCAACAATAATGGAAGGATTTTTTCTTTTTAAATATGCAACAAATCTTTGTGCTTCTTCTTTTGAAATTGTTGTCATTGGTACAATTTCATCTTTTACAGATAGTTCTAATACCTGCTTCCCTTTTTCTTCATTGCAAAGTACTACTTTACTTATGGTGCTGCTTTTAACTTCACGAATATCCAATCCTTTTGCACAAAGCATACGATCTTCTAAGATCCATGAGCGATCAACGACACCACCCTTTTCATATTCTACTAAATCTTTCACTTGCTTCAATTGCTTTAAAACATGCAGCTTATCTTTGTAGTAGAAAGCTAACACACAAGCTAACAATATAATAAATATGAACATCAATGTATGAAATACAGCCAGCTTTTTCCTTGTTTCAATAAACGCAGTTATAAATATCAGCATTGGAATCCCAAACATAAAGAATGCATATTTCATACTGATCAATCCATAATAAAATCTTTTTATCATGTATCTATTTTATCACATAAGTCTAGTATTCATCGTGCTTTAAAATGTTTTCTGAAAGAAATTTACTCTTTTCATATCAATAATAGTGACTATAATAGTTCACGTATGAAAAATAAACAGATGTCAGAAACATTTCTACTCGCTATGATCATCACATTTTCCGGTGGTCTACAAGATGCATATACTTATTTCGCTAGAAATAAAGTATTTGCGAATGCGCAAACTGGAAACATTGTTTTAATGGCATCCAAACTGTCTGATGGACAATATGCTGATGCTATCCGTTACGTATTTCCTCTCCTGTCATTTGCATTAGGCATCTTTGTTGCGGAACAAATCCAGGGATACTATAAAGAAGCAAAGAAGTTACATTGGAGGCAGACAATCTTAATCATTGAAATTATTTCTTTATTTGTATCAGGATTTTTCTCTGCAGATGGAAATTTATTTGCTAACAGCCTTGTATCCTTCTCTTGTGCAATGCAGGTACAGGCATTTCGTTCCGTACATGGCTATCCATATGCAAGTACCATGTGCATCGGTAATATGAGAGCAGGTGTTTCTGCATTCTCTCATTGGATGAGAACTAAGAATGAAGAGTCTTTAAAAAAAGCATTGCATTACATTGGAATTATTATCACATTTGCATTGGGTGCTACGATTGGATATTCTTGTATTCCTTACATCGGAATGAAAACGATATGGATTTCTTCCACGTTGTTATTCATTGCATTCTTAATCATGTTTATACAGAACACTGAAAGAAGTAGATAATTTCTATTTCTTTTTTGTTATAATGCCCATAGACAACAGGATTATCTATGAACAAATATAAAGCAATCATTTATGATATCGATGGAACAATTTTAAATACATTAAATATGAACATGTACCCACTGCTTCAAATCATCAAGGAAGAAACAGGAGAAACATGGACCTTTGATCAGGTTTTAAAGTTTGTGGCTTATCCTGGCATGAAAGTCATGGAAGAATTAAAGGTAAAGGATCCAGAAACAACATATGCAAGATGGGTCAAATATGTCAATGCATATGAAGAAGGTGCAACGCTATATGATGGATTTATGGATGTATTTGAAGCATTCAAGAACAACCATATCAAACAGGCAATTGTATCTGCCAAAACACATAAACAGTATGAAATAGATATCTGTTCTAAAGGCATTGATCAATATATGGATACTGTTATTCTTGCGGATGATACTACAAAACACAAACCAGATCCAGAACCACTTCTAAAATGTATTGAAAACTTAAACGTATCAAAAGAAGAAGTCATCTATATTGGAGATGCACTATCGGATCAGCAGGCATCACACAATGCAGGGATTGCTTTTGGATATGCAAAATGGGGAAGTGTTTCCACAACCCCATTACAAGGTACATATACATTTGAAAGTCCAATTGATCTTCTCAAATTACTGTAAGTTTTAATCTTTTTTCGTAATCTTTGTTAGTGAAAGTACTAAAGCGATGATCATGATGGCACCACCAAGCATTGCAACAGATCTTGCACCGAATGCATCCATGACAAATCCTGAATACGATAATGCCAGAATACCAGAGAAACTACCATACATCGCATCAGATAAACTATGCGCTGTATTTTTTAATGTAGAAGGAACATTTGCTTCTACAATTTCTCTTTGTGTTGGAAGCATAATTCCATAGCTCATATTTGAGAATACAGTTCCAAGAATGATCATCCAAGGATTTACCGCAAAAGCTACAAGTCCCATTGTGATAAATACAGTCAGTGTCATTAAAAACAGTCTTACGTATGTTGGAATCTTTTTCAGATTTCCTGAAATAAAGATAAACAATGCCTGTACCATAACTCCTAAGAAGGAATCCACACCAAGCAATCCAACATCTCCACCAACACTTTTCAAGATAACGATTTTCAAGTTATTCACTGGTGCAATTGCTAAACCCGTAAAGAAAACGGTTACAAGCATAAACATAAAAGAACCAATATGTAATAGATCTTTTACACTGCCACCTTCAGCATGCACTACAACACTTTCAAATGGTACTTCTTTAATACAAGATGCGATGATTAAAACAAGTAACGCAAAGAATAAAAATCCAATAGGAATCATTTGATAGCCAATCGTGTTAATCAACATTCCCATAAACAGTGCGGTAATTGCATATCCCATGGAGCCAATCGCTCTAGCTCTACCATATGTAGAAGCATCTTTATGAAAAGAACGCAACATCCACGTATCTAAGTTACTGCCTAATGGAGAAGATAAAAATCCAAACAAAGGATATAAGACTGTTGATACCCAGATGTTTTTATCTGCCATGAAATAAATAATGAAGGCAATTACAATTGTTGCGATATATTCTGGAATAAATATTTTTTTGTTTGTTCTAGCTTTATCACAAATACTTCCCCAGAAGAATGCGCCAATAAATGATGCACCCATAAAGCACGCAAGCATAATAGATAACATTGCATTATCCATGCCACATGCTAATAGATACGTTGAAATAAAACCTACAAAGCACGCATAGAACGCCCAATACAATCCATCCATGATTGCAAAGCTCAAAAATGTTTTCTTACTGATTTGATTCATTTTCCCTCTCTTTCCTGATCACCCTTAACGTCAAAAATTATAACAACCTTTCTTACAGGGAACAACGAAAGTGCTTACATTTCTTCTGGCTTTCTTAGATAATGCACACCACTATATGCTGCCTGAACATTCTCTAAAACAATAAATGCATCTTGATCAATTGCTAATATGCTTTGCTTTACATGATTCACTTTATCATATGGCATGATACTTACGATGACACGCATCTTTTCTTTTGTATATCCTGTTTCTCCATGTAAAATAGAACATCCACAATCTCTTTCATGAAGAAGCATATCTTGAATTTCATCTTCTTTCTTAGAGAAAATCATGATCTTAACTTCATTGTTTTCCTTTGTCAAAATCAAATTCACCATGTAAGAAGTAATAAAGATCATCACTACACCATAAATAGACAACATCAAGTTCTCAATTCTTATTTGAAACACTAATACAAATACATCAATCAAACCCATTATTAAAGCTGTCTTGACATTAAAATACTTGTTCAAAATAACCCCAATGATGTCAAATCCACCACTGCTTCCATTTCCTCTTAAAATCAAACCACTGCCGCTGCCAAGCAATACTCCACCAATCAATGTTCCAAGCAATAAATCTTCTTTCAGACAATCCAATACTGTAATGCTCTGTGCTAATTCTAAAAAGACTGGAAATAAAATCACAGACAAAAAAGAATTCATCGCAAACTTTTTCCCAACAAAAAAGTAAGCTAATGCAAACAGCACTAAATTTACAGCCAATACTAAAATACTGATTGATACGGGCAGTACATTATGAAGTACTTTTGCCAAACCAGAAACACCACCTAACGATAATCCCAGTCTTAATGCAATTGTTCCAATTCCCAAGGAACAAATCATATTACCCACAACAATAAAAAAAGTATCTTTAATTTGCTTCATACCCATTCCTCCTGTCATCCATTACGTGTTACTATTATACATGAGGTAAATGTTATGGAAAAAACTACATATAATTTATATTGTGAAATATTGAAATCAGAATTAAAACCAGCAATGGGCTGTACAGAACCAATTGCGATTGCTTTAACTGCCGCAAAGGCAAAAAAATACATAGATGAAGAAATCATATCTGTAGAAGTATGTGCTTCCGGAAATATCATCAAAAATGTGAAAAGTGTTATTGTTCCACATACCAATGGTTTACGTGGAATACCTGCTGCTGCAGCTGCTGGTATCGTTGCGGGTGAAGCTGAAGCTGAACTAGAAGTTCTTTCTTCAATTACAGAATCTCAACAGAAAGAAATCGTTTCTTTCCTGGACCGTGTTCCATGTACTGTTACAAAATCAACATCTGATTACATTTTAGATATTGCGGTAACATTACATTCAGCTAACCATACTGTTTATGCAAGAACTGCGCAATACCATACAGGACTTTGCTTAATTCAGGTAGATGGCAAAACAATCTTTGAGGCACCAATTGCGAAAACTACCTCCAGTATTGATCATTCCATTCTATCTATGGAAGGCATTGTTGAATTTGCGAACACATGCAATCTAGATGATGTCAAAGAAACACTAGATACACAAATCAACTACAATATGGCAATCAGTGAAGAAGGCATTACTGGAAAATATGGTGCTGCAGTAGGCAGAACATTACTTATGGCATATGGAGATTCTCTTCACAACCGTGCAAAAGCATACGCTGCTGCAGGCAGTGATGCGCGTATGAATGGATGTGAATTGCCTGTTGTCATCAATAGTGGTTCTGGAAACCAGGGTATTACTACTTCTGTTCCTGTAATTATCTACGCAAAAGAATTAGGCGTTTCAAAAGAAAAACTATACCGTGCTTTATTAATTGCGAACTTAACAAGTATTCATTTAAAAACAGGTATTGGCTGCTTAAGTGCATATTGTGGTGCAACAAGTGCGGGCTGTGGTGCTGGCGCTGGTATCATGTACCTCTATGGTGGTGGCCTCAATGAAATTTCTCATACAGTTGTCAATGCACTCGCAATCAATTCTGGTGTTGTCTGTGATGGTGCAAAAGCCAGCTGTGCTGCTAAGATTGCATCCGGTGTTGAAAGTGGACTACTTGGCATGCAGATGTATAAACACGGGAAAGAATTCTACCGTGGTGATGGTATCGTTGGTGGAGGCGTGGAAGCTACAATTAAAAATGTAGGTCACCTCGCACATGACGGTATGGCTGAAACAGATAAAGAAATCATTAAAATCATGCTTGAAATGAAATAGGATCTAACCCAATCAGGTTAAATCCTATTTTTTCAGTTTCCTTTGATAGATATTCTCAATTGATGTTTTTCTTTTGTCAGCAGGAACTCATCATGTGTTCTTGCACCCCACGTATTATCACCAGCAATTCCCATTTGTTTTTCATTGATACTTAAAACTGTTTCATATGTCTGTGGTAATTCCCACTGGTGTTTTGCGTTTTCTAATACGAATGGTGAATATGGAAGTACGGAGCATTCAAACATATTTCCTGCAATCAACAATGCATGCTTCTTTGAATGAACACTTAATTCTCTGATATCTGTACGGTTACCACATTCCTGTGGGTAAAGATAAGGTGTTAGATTTTCTTTTACATTGTATGTATATCTTCCTAGGACTGCACCTTTCTTTCGATCAATATAGTTTTCTTCTGGTCCGTTGCCATAGTAAGATACTTCATCTAAATCTGCATATGTCTGTAATAAAATACCAAATGCTGGCATTTCAATATGGTTTTCAAATGCATCTAAATACATATCTACAACGATTTCACCATCTCCATACACTTCATAGTTCATATGTAATGGATGATCTTCCATGGATGGCAATGCATATTCGTAGGAAACAATACAGCGATTCTCTTCTTTGACTGTATTGATATATTTACACTTTGCATACAGACTATTCTGCAGCCACTGTCCATAGCGATAGCCATATCCATTTTCAACATCATTATTTGTTGCAGCTCTAAAGAAATTTGGTCTGACAGGTATTCTGATAAATTCATGTGAATGCACTTTATAAGACACTAAACCCTTTGATTTAGAGAAGATGACATTACCCCCTTCAAAAGAAACACCTACATTTAAGTAATCTTCATTGATTGAAAGTGGTGTCCATACATGATGTTCTTCTCTTTGGTATGGATATACATATTGTTCATGTGCATATTCATGACCATCTTTTTCAAATGTTACCACAATAGAATACTCATGTTTCGCATCCACAACAAATGGATTCTCTATAGTAATACTTTCATTTGCATCACAAGATAAATGATATATTTCCTTCTTCACTTCTTTTCCATCAGCATACAATGTCATGAACGTATCAAATTCATTTAGATTTGTGATGAGATAATGGTTTGTAATTGTAATTTCTTTTGCATTGATTTCAGTATCAATGAACTGATAACAATATTTTACTTCCTGCAGTTTTGGTGTAGGTGTTCGATCCGCAAACATAATTCCATTTCCACAGAAATCATAGTCACTCGGTCTTTCATGGAAGTCACCACCATAGTATAGCTTTCCATCATGCAGAATTGCCTGATCTACATAATCCCAGATAAATCCACCCTGATATTGAGAATACTTCTTTTCAAGATCCGTATACTTATATAAAGCACCATTACTATTTCCCATCGCATGTGCATACTCACATAGAATAAATGGTTTCTCCGTATGTTCCTTTAAATATTCTTCAATTTCTTTAGCTGGTGTATACATTCTAGATACCATATCTGTTGTATCTGGATATCTAGTATCTGAAGAAACACCTTCATAGTGAACAAGTCTTGATGGATCCACACTTCTAAAATATTCACTCATTTCAAAGATATCTTTTCCACCATACGATTCATTTCCACAAGACCAGATCAGAATACTTGGATGATTCTTATCTCTTTCATACATAGACTTGGCACGATCCAATACATTTTCCAGCCATTTTGGATCATCATTTGGAATGATATGTTCTTTGTCAAAGAATTCAGACCATGTTCCATGTGTTTCCAGGTTTGTTTCATCAATCACATAAATTCCATATTCATCACATAAGTCATATAAGAATGTCTGATTTGGATAATGTGATGTACGAATCGCATTGATGTTATTTGCTTTCATGTTGAGGATATCTTGCTTTGTTAAGTCATAGGATACAACTCTGCCACTTTCACAGCTGAATTCATGACGATCTACACCATGGAATACAATTCTCTTTTCATTGATATACATAATGCCATCTTTTAATACAAACTTACGAATACCAACATGTTCGCGAACACATTCAATGATCTTATCTTCTTGTTTTACAACAATTTCTACATGATATAGATATGGTTTTTCAGCATACCATAAAACCGGATCATCCACTTCAAATACACATGTATCATTTGTAACTTTACTTTGAAGCAATGTATGATCTGCATCAAATAAACGATACTCTAATGTATAGTCTTCGCTTGCTTCCATTACAGGTGCAACAATGATTTTTGGATGTTTGAGATCATTCACATCTTGTGTGATCTTTAAATCATTGACATGTACAAAAGGAACAGATTGTAATTCCACACTTCTAAACAGGCCAGAAAATCTCCAGAAATCCTGATCTTCCAGCCATGAACCAGATGTAAAACGATAGACATTCACTGCTACCTTGTTTCTTCCTTCATGAATATATTCACTAATATCAAATGCACTTGGTGTAAAGCTGTCTTCACTATAGCCAACAAATGTACCATTGATCCATAAAGCCATACCACTTTCTGCACCATGGAATACAATTCTCGTTTTAGTATTTTCTTTTAAAATAGAACTGTCAAAATACGTAACATAGCTGCCTACTGGATTATGTTGTGGGATTTCCCCTGGAAGCAGTTCTTCACTGCCACTCCAAGGATAGATCTGGTTCACATACATTGGTGTTCCATATCCCTGCATCTGTATATGAGATGGTACTTGAATATCATCCCATGTGCTGCAGTCATACGATTCTTTTTCAAAACCATCGATGACTTCATTGAGAGCATTTGCATAATGAAACTTCCATGTACCATCTAATACATGAATGAAACTGCTTTGCTTCTCTTCTTCATTTGCATAATAATGATGTGATGAATGTGCTGTTAAACGATTCACTTGAAATATTTCTGGATTACTTAACCAAGATAAATTCATATGTAATTCCTCCATATATCTACTATATTCCCTTTACGAGATAATCTTTATGGATTAAAGTATTTCTAACAGGAAAAAAGTATAAATCATACTTTTATCAAGATTCTATGAAAGATTTAAAATCAATACTAAAAAGTTTTTATTTATTATCTGGAATGAATATGACAATTTTTGATATTCATCAAAATGTTGTTGTATCTTACCCTGATAAGAAATGTCCATTGTGTTATTTACTGGATCAATACAAAGATGCGAGAAACAAATGTACAAAGTGTGATATAGAAGCTATGGAATATGTTTTTCAATCATCTCAAATTCATGTTTATAAATGCTGGTGTGGTCTATATGAAGCTATTATGCCTCTGTATACCTATGGTCAGCTTACTGGGTATCTTATGCTTGGTCAGGCAATCGATGCAGATGAAGATACATCTAATGTAGAAATACTTGCTTCTCAATATATTCATGACACTAAAGAATTAAAAAAAGCAATGCATCGAACATGCAAGCACACAAAAGCACAAATTAAAGCATTAGGAGAGCTTGTTGATATTTGTGCAGAATATCTATCGTTAACAAATACAGTGAATGTTCCTAGCAGTGATCTTGCGGAAGCTATACAAAGTTATCTTGTTAAACACTACATGGAACAAATTACGATTGATTCTCTTTGTTCATATTTCAATGTATCAAAAGCAACATTACATACTTACTTCAAAAAGAAATATGGGACGACAATTCACCAAAGATTACTATCCATTCGTTTAAATGAAGCTAGAAAACTATTAGAATCAACAAATGCTTCCATGAAAGATATTTCTCATATGGTAGGATTTCTAGATGCAGATTATTTCTCCAAAGCATTTAAGAAAAGATATCAGATATCGCCTACAGATGTAAAAAAGGAATGCAGAAAATAATGCATTCCTCTTCATTTATTCTGAATCATTTGTCAGTTCAATATGTTGTTCTTCAATATATTGCTTTACAGTATCACTACACAATATATCTAATTCTTTAATTCTTTGAACGTTATAGCTAGACCATCGATATAGATCTAAATCCACAATTCCTACATGTACCATGATTTCGACATCCTGCCCTTCAAACTTCTTTACAACTTCAATAAATTCTTCAGGTTTACTCATTTCATAGAATGCATTACTAAATACATAATGATTATGATTTCTTAATGGCAGGTTGTACTTTTCAGTCAATGCTTTTGCCACATCTAATAATTCAGGTGATGCATCATGTACATAATGATGAGAATCAATATGATCTGGCAGTTCACCAAACAATTCAATATATCTATCCATCTGTGCATTCCATTCACTTCCCACTTCTTTCATCACGGGATGATGTTTTAGCATTTCTACTCTTCCTTTGTAGAATAAACCTGTCTCTGGGTTTATTAATGATGGGCAATTGGTAAGTGGTTTTCCTGATGTCAAATTCAAATGCAACCCAACACCAATTCCAGGATTTTCTTTCATCATAGTAACTGCTTCTTGAATATATGCACTATTTACCAAAGCAGTTGTTGATCTTAAAATTCCTTGTTGATAAGCAATTACAATCGCTTCATTCACTCCCCCTTGTATATCCAAGGTCATCACAATTCACAATCAGTTTCATAAACTTTCCTTTCAAAAAAAGATATACATATCGCTATGTATACCTTATTTCAAATTCTTAACTTCGATTCTATTCAAGGCTTTCTTCAATGCAAGTTCAGCACGTTTGAAATCAATATTTGGATCATTTGATTTTAAACGCTCTTCTGCTCTTCTCTTTGCATCTTCAGCTCGAGCAAGATCGATATCTTTTTTGTTTTCAATGGAATCTGTCAGAATTTCTGCGAGATTTTCTCTGAAGTAAAATAATCCTCCAGATACTGCATATGTTTCTCTCACTCCATCTTCAATGGATGTCATTGTACCAATCTTTAACATTGTTACAAGTGGCATATGATTCGCCAATACACCTTGATTACCATCTTCCGTTTGAATGTTAATGATTGGTGTATCAAATTCTTTATATACACCAAGTGGTGTTACGACGCGAACATGTAGCTGACTCATTTTAGTGACTCTGCTTTCTTAACAACGTCTTCAATCGTACCTACAGACAAGAATGCTGCTTCAGGTAGATCATCATATTTACCATCAAGAATTTCCTTGAATGAACGAACTGTATCCTTCACAGGTACATATACACCCTTCATACCAGTAAACTGTTCCGCAACGCTGAATGGCTGAGACAAGAAATTTCTGATACGACGCGCACGGTTAACGATCTTCTTATCTTCTTCACCAAGTTCATCCATACCAAGAATTGCGATAATATCCTGTAATTCTCTATATCTCTGTAAAATTTCCTGAACTTTTCTTGCGACTTGATAATGTTCTTCACCTACAACAAGTGGATCAAGCATACGAGAAGAAGATCCCAGTGGATCAACTGCTGGATAAATACCCAAAGCAGCAATAGAACGATCCAATACAAGTCTTGCATCCAAGTGTGAGAAAGTTGCAGCTGGCGCTGGGTCTGTCAAGTCATCCGCAGGAACGTATACACACTGTACAGAAGTAATAGAACCATCCTTTGTAGAAGTGATTCTTTCTTGCAGCTGGCCCATTTCTGTTGCTAATGTAGGCTGATAACCTACCGCAGATGGCATACGGCCAAGTAACGCAGATACTTCAGAACCTGCCTGTGTGAAACGGAAGATGTTATCAATAAATAACAATACATCCTGATGTTCAACATCTCTAAAATATTCAGCCATTGTAAGAGCACTTAATGCAACTCTCATTCTGGCACCTGGAGATTCATTCATCTGTCCATATGTAAGAACAGTGTTCTTTAATACTCCAGAATTCTTCATTTCATAGTACATGTCGTTACCTTCACGTGTTCTTTCACCAACACCGGCAACAACAGATCTGCCACCATGTTCAATGGCAATATTATGAATTAATTCCTGTTCAAGTACAGTTTTACCTACACCTGCACCACCGAACAAACCAATCTTACCACCCTTTGCATAAGGACAGAGAAGATCGATAACTTTGATACCTGTTTCCAAGATTTCGTTTTGTGTTGTCTGTTCTGCAAATGTTGGTGCTTCACGATGAATAGGCATTTTTTTATCTGCCTTTACTTCACCAAGACCATCAATTGCTTCACCTAGAACATTAAACATTCTTCCAAGAACTGCATCACCGACAGGAACTTCAATAGGGTTTCCTGTATCGATACAATCCATTCCTCTTACAAGACCATCTGTCGAAGACATAGCGATACATCTAACAACATCATCACCAACATGTTGTGCAACTTCCGCTGTCATCTGCTGGCCATCATCTGTTTTAATTAAAATAGCGTTTTTAATGGAAGGTAAATGTTCTGCATCAAAGCGAATATCTACAACTGGTCCAATAACTTGTAGTATTTTTCCTGTATTGCTCATAAATGCCTTCTTTCTTATACTGCACTGCTTCCGCCAACAATTTCAGTAATTTCCTGAGTAATAGCGGCTTGACGTGCTTTGTTATATTCAAGCTGTAATGAGGAGGACAGATCATCAGCATTATCTGATGCTGTTTTCATCGCAACTCTTCTACTTCCTTGTTCACTTGTTGTGGACTCCATCCAGTTCGAATATGCAACATTCGTAACCATCATTGGAATTAAACTATCCAAGATAGAAGATGCATCCGGTTCAAATAAAGTTTCTACTGGAAGCTTGCTAGACTTTTCCTTTACCTTTTCTTTCTTTACTAGAACACAAGGTAATAGAACATCAATATCTGGTGTAAATGTCATTGTATTGACAAACTTTGTATATAAGATCTGCACTGTACCAACTTTACCATCCTGGTACATATTGATACAGGATTCCATCACTTCTTTTAATGCAGAAAACGATAATCTATCACTAGAAATGATTTCATCATTCTTCACTTGATACCCTTTTTCTTTAAACTGAAAGTAGAGTGATGTACCAATCACATAGATTGGATCTTCTTTATCTAATACTTCATTTGCCATTTTCATGACATTCGCATTATAGCCTCCACATAAACCAAGATCAGATGTAAAGATAATTGTTACCTTATGTGGATTGTCTGTTTTAATGACATACTGACTTTCCGCATCCGGATTGTTCATAACAATTTCATCCACTGTATCTTGAAGCTTTTGTGCGTATTCACGATTGGCTTCCATCTTACTTCTAGAACGAACAAGTTTAGCATTGGCAATCATTTCCATTGCCTTTGTGATCTTACGGGTAGACTGTACAGACTTGATACGCGTACGCAACGCCTGTCTAGACTGGCCAGCCATACTAATTTACTCCCTTAAGTAATTTGAATTGATCAAGAATGTCTTTCATTGCATTCTTCATCTTTTCCATCAATTCATCACTCAATGCTTCTTTTTCTTCTATTTCTTTACAGATATCTGCATAGTTTGCATGGAATGTCTTATGAATTGTCTTTTCAAATTGAGCAATATCCTCAACAGAAATTTCATCCATATAACCTTCTTTGACCGCAAATAAAGACAATACCTGATCTACCATAGACATTGGCTGATACTGAGGCTGTTTCAATAATTCTGTTACTTTTTCACCATGGTTCAAGATCTTCTTTGTAGAAGCATCTAAGTCAGAACCAAACTGTGCGAAAGACTGCATTTCATGATACTGTGCAAGATCCAGCTTTAAGGAAGAAGATACTTTCTTCATTGCTTTTGTCTGTGCTGCAGAACCTACACGAGATACAGATAAACCAGAATCTACTGCTGGTCTAACACCAGATGCAAACAAGTCTGTCTGCAAGAAAATCTGTCCATCAGTAATAGAAATAACGTTTGTTGGGATATATGCTGAAATATCACCAGCCTGTGTTTCAATGATAGGTAAAGCAGTTAAAGAACCACCACCTAATTCATCACTCAACTTCGCAGCTCTTTCTAATAATCTAGAATGTAAATAGAAGACATCACCTGGATACGCTTCACGTCCTGGAGGTCTCTTTAATAGTAATGACATTGTTCTATAAGCAACTGCATGTTTACTTAGATCATCATAGATAATCAAAACATCTTTACCATTGTCCATCCATTCTTCACCCATAGCACATCCAGCATATGGAGCAATGTACTGCAATGGTGCAGTAGAAGAAGCAGATGCATTGACAACAACTGTATACTTCATTGCATCATGTTCTTTTAATTTTTGAACTAAACGAGCAACTGTTGACTCTTTCTGTCCGATAGCTACATAGATACAATATACATCCTTACCCTTCTGGTTGATGATTGTATCAATCACAATCGCAGTCTTACCTGTTTCTCTATCACCAATGATCAATTCTCTTTGTCCCTTACCAATTGGGATAATAGAGTCAATCATCTTTAAACCTGTCATCAATGGCTGATCAACAGATTTTCTTGTCATAACACCTGGTGCTACTCTTTCAATTTCACGTTTCTTTTTGTATTGAATTGGAGCACCACCATCAATTGCTTCACCTAATGGATTGACAACTCTTCCAAGTAGTCCTTCCCCAACAGGAACTTCAACAATCTTTCCTGTTCTCTTTACTTCATCGCCTTCTTTGATCTTTGTATCATCACCTAAAAGAACAGCACCAATATGGTCTTCTTCCAGGTTCATGACCATTCCCATAACACCATTAGGGAATTCAAGAAGTTCACTAGACATTGCTTTATCAATGCCCTGGATCATGGCAATACCATCACCTACAGAAATAACATATCCAACATCATCAGAATGGATCTTATTGTCATAGTTCTTGATCTCATTTTTAATGAGTGAACTGATTTCTTCTGGTCTAATTGAAGTACTCATGCCATTTGTCCTCCTTTCAATAACGTATTCCTCATTCTATCAATCTTTGTTTTCATTGTGACATCCGTAACAGTATTTCCAACTGTGACTTTAATTCCCGCAATGATACTTGGATCAACTACATTTTCAAGAATGATTCTCTTGTTTGTTTTTGATACTAAAGTGTTTCCGATTGTGTTCATATCTTCTTGAGAAAGTTTACGTGCAGACAATACCGTTGCATGTTGAATTCCAAGATCTTCTTCACACATCTGAATAAAGCTTGTATAGATATTGAGCAGCTGTGTTGCTCTACCTTTATCTACAACAAGTTTTATGAAATTAACAATATTGTGATCAACATATGTAGAATATACTTTATCAATCACATTTCTTTTTTCTTCTTTTGAGACTTTAACAGAGAGGAAAAAAGTAGATAATTCAGGATTTTCTTTTAATGTTTGTTTCAAAAGCATTACCTGATTCATATATTCTTCTACTTTGTTTTCTTCTTTTGCTAATTCAAATAGTCCTGCTCCATAGCGTTCCGCAACTTCATTCTTCATGGCTGTCAGCTTCCTTCACAAAATCCTGGATTGCCTTTCGATCAAGTTCTTCACCATTTTTAGAACCAATCAGCTTTTCAGCAGCATCCATAGCGACATTGACCATTTCTTTCTTAACAGAATCAACCATCTTGAGACGATCATTTTCAATTGCTTCACGAGCCTTTGCTTTTTCTTCTTCAGCTTCTGCGCGTGCCTTATCAAGAATAGCCTGTTTTTCACTATCTGCTTCTTTGACAGCAGCTTCCACAATTGCTTCTGATTTTTTTGCAGCCTCATTTAACTGATTCTTTGCGTTTTCGCGGTCACTCAAAGCATCCTGCTTTGCTTTTTCACTCGTTTCAAGATCGGACTGCATCTTATCTGCACGAGCATCTAACCAATTCTTTACAGATTTCCATAAGAATTTCTTTGCAAGCAAAAACAGAACTAATGTACTACATAGTTGGACTAAGACTGTCAGTAAATTAGGTATTAACTGACCAGTGATATCGACATCAATCATTGCTTAAATTTCCTGTCGATTAATATACAAACATCAGAAGGATGGCAACGAGCAGTCCATAAATAGCACATGTTTCAGAAAGTGCAATACCAAGAATCATAGTTGAACGAATCTTAGATTCTACTTCAGGATTCTTACCAATTGCATCACATGCGTGAGCAGCAACTTCACCTTCGCCTCGACCTGTCATCATACCTGTCATGACAGCTAAACCTGCACCAATTGCAATCAAACCTTTATTGATATCCATTTTAAGCTCCTCCTTATATTTTAAGCTTTGTCTTTATATTCTTCAGGAATATCATTCCCGATAAGAACCACAGTTAATGTTACGAATACGAGTGTCTGAATAAATCCTGCAAATAAATCAAAGTATGCATGCAGGACTGGTGTTAAGAATGGAGCGATGAAGTTAAATACATTGCCATTCACACTCGTAAATAAACCAACGATAGAATTAGAGATCCATTGACAGAAACTATAAATCAACTGCATCATAATTCCACCACACAAGATATTTCCAAATAAACGTAATGCCATAGAAACCATTGTAGAGAACTTACCAAAAATGTTCATTGGAAGCATAATTGGAATTGGTTCTAAGAATCCATGGAAATAACCTTTGACTCCCTGGAACTTAAATTCAGCAGCCTGAATCAAAAGCCATGTAATGACTGACAACAACAACGTTACACTTAAATTTGACGTTGGTGATGAGAAGCCAAAGAGTGAACAAACATTTGCGGTAAAAATATATGTCCATAACACTAGAATGTATGGTGTTAAACTATCCGCATAGTGTTTTCCAACAGAATCTTTGACTGTGTTATACACAGACTGTACACCTAACAGTACTGGCAAGAGAATTCCTTTTGGTTTCTCCATTGGATCCAATGCATCGATCTTCTTGGATAAAACTACGATTCCTATACCTAATACGGCTGTTAAGAAAATAATTGTATAAACATCACTTTGTATTACCATGTTTCCTCCTTTTTAGGAATTAACAAATCTATATATGTTACGAATTTGATCAGCAGCATTCCAGCAGCACATGCAAATATATTGAATACATCTGGTAAAAATGCGCAGATTAATAGAACACCTGCCATCATTGCGAATGTGAACATGAAATGTCCAACACCAGTATTTTTTGTTGAAACTTTTGTATTCAATACACCATTCCAGAAAGATTCTAATCTTTTATAATGAATCAACGCTTCTAGACTTCCAAGCAGAAATCCTAAAGAGATTCGATAATCAAATATGAGTGGAATGCATGTTCCAATGATCATGGCTATATAAAAAATTTTCCAGGATCTCGAATTCATTTTTTCACCTCACACGTTCTTCATCTTATTTGTTTTGAAATTCATTTTCAATCTACATGTAAGTGATTGTGTCAAATTTTCAATTCCTTTATTATAGTTATATCATGAATGAAAGCGATTTAAAACGAAAACAACTTATATCCTTAATAAAGAAATATGGATATCCAGAAGAATTTGGCTGTGTCTTAGCAGATGAGTTACATACAGAAAAACAAATGAAGAAAATGATTGGGTATTTGCTGCAAGGAAAGCCTTCTAGAATTGAAGACATTGTAGATGAAATGCTCGCAATCAAATCTGATTTTGCTTCGTATCGTCAAAAGAAAATCACAGAATATAACAATGCAAAATACAATGAATTATTAGCCAATGGATTGGATGATGACGAATGCTAATGCATAGTCTTGATCATGGGAAATAGAAATTTCTATTTCAGGATGATCTTTGACATATGGTTTTCCGTTTGTTGCATTTAATATGGAATATGAAAGATATTCCTTATCTTGTGTTGCTTTAAAAATTGCTTCTTTACAAGCAATTCTTCCCGCAATAAATTCTTTCTTTCTTTTATCTAAATGTATTTTCTCATACACAATTCTTTCATCTTCTGTTAATACGTAGTCAATGAAAGATTGCTTTAATACAACTCTAGGAATATATACAATATCTGTTCCAACCATAGTTATAGTATACAAAAAGATAGCTCGTGTTTCATAGCTATCTTTGTTTTATTTATGATTGATGAATGGATTCATCTAAACACCCAATCAATTCAAGAATACGATTTAGATCATCTGTATCATGATATGAAATTGTAAAGCTCTTTTTAGAGAATACAACTTGTGTACCAAGCTTTTCAGATAATTGAATTTCCAGATCTCGAATCATTGGATCTTTTTCTTTTTTCTTTGGTTTCTTTTGTCCACCATTCACATCACGAACATATGCTTCTACTTCTCTTACAGACATTTTATTTTTTTTGATTTTTTCTGCTGCGTCAAAGATTTCTTCTTCATCATTCAATGATAATAATGGACGAACATGAGACATCGTTAGTTCTTTATTAACAACCATGCTTTGTACATCTTCTGGAAGCTTTAATAAACGCATGATATTTGCACAATACTCACGGGATTTTCCTACTCTTTCCGCAAGTTTCTCTTGTGTATAGCCTAACTTTTGAATCAAAGATTCATATGCTGCTGCTTCTTCAATTGGATTTAAATCTTCACGCTGAACATTTTCAAGAATCGCAATTTCCATCATTTGTTCTTCAGTGAATTCTACTTGAATGGCTGGAACAGTTTTTAACCCTGCCATTTTCGCAGCACGTAATCTTCTTTCCCCTGTAATTAGATCATATCCAGATACACTTTTTCTAACAAGCAATGGTGTAAAGATACCATGTGTTTTAATAGATTCACTTAATTCTTCCAATGCCTTTTTATCAAACTCTTTTCTTGGCTGATAAGGGTTTGGACGAATTTCTTCAATTGGAAGTTCAACTTCTCTTCTACCTGGTGCTTCTGCCGCATTGTTTTGAATATCATCCAGGTATTGTTCAACATCTTGACCAAAAATGGAATTCAAGCCTTTTCCAAGACCTCTTTGCTTTGCTTTTGGCATATGTTACCTCCTTGCTTTATCGTTTTGTGTAATGACTTCTTTTACAAGCTGTGCGTATGCTTTTGCACCTTCACTTCTTGTATCATACTCAAAAATTGTTTCTTCTTGAGATGGTGCTTCAGATAATCTTACATTTCTTGGAATATAACATTTATATACTTTTTCTTTAAAATACTTTCTAACTTCCTGCTGCACTTCTACAGATAATTTTGTTCTGACATCAAACATTGTTAACAAAACACCTTCAATAGATAATTCAGGATTAAATAATTTCTGAACAAGACGAATCGTAGACAATAACTGTGTTAAACCTTCCAATGCAAAATATTCACACTGTACAGGAATCATTACTGAATCCGCTGCAGTCAATGCATTTGTATTTAATAAGCCTAATGCTGGTGGACAATCTATAATAATGTAGTCATAGCGATCTTTTACGACATCTAATTTATTCTTCAAAAGCTTTTCTCTGCCAACTTCATAATTTGCCATATCCACATCTGCACCAGACAAATCAATTGTTGAAGGAAGAACATCTAAAGGTGGCATCTGCAATGTTACTTTGACATCATCTACAGATTCATTTCCTAGAAGAACATCATATACAGACTGATCAAAACCAACTTTATTTGCACCGATACCATGCGTTGCATTTCCCTGTGGATCAAAATCAACTAATAAAACTCTTTTTCCAACATATGCTAAACCAGCCGCAAGATTCATGGCTGTTGTTGTTTTTCCTACACCACCCTTTTGGTTGGCAATTGCGATAATCTTTCCCATATTCAATTCCTCTATTTCTTAGGAAACGAAATAATCATTTTTACCTGATCATCTGTTTCACTCGTATCTACTTTTACTTCAATACCAAGCTTTTCAATCATTTTAATAGATTGATTCACTGTATTGATTCCAATCTGGATATTCTTTGAATATCCTTTTGTTTTCTGTCTAGCGTGTACCTTTTTAGGCTGATTGATGGATTCAATGTAGTTTTCTGTTTCTCTAACATTCAATCCTTTTTTTACGATATCCTTATATATACGTACTTGTTTTTCTTCTGGTGCACTTAATAATGCACGTGCGTGTCTTTCTGTGATCACACCATTGATGACACCATCCTGAATATCATCAGGCAAATTTAAAAGACGAATCTTATTTGCAACTGCAGATTGAGATTTACCAATCTTTTTTGCAACCTGTTCTTGAGAAAGATGCGCTTGTTTCATGATTTGCACATAGCTCTTAGCTTCTTCAATGGCAGAAAGATCCTGTCTCTGTACATTTTCAATGAGTGCCATTTGTGCAGCTTCATCATCAGAAGGTGTTAATACATAACAAGGAATTTCTTGAAAACCTGCTTTTCTACATGCACGATATCTTCTTTCCCCGGCAATCAATTCATAGCCATCATCCACTTTACGAACTGTTAATGGCTGGATCAATCCATTCTGCTGAATGGATTGTGATAATTCATCTAATTTCTGTTCATCGAAATGAAGACGTGGCTGATAACGAGATGGCTGTATCTTTTCTACAGGAACGGAAATAATTGTGTGTTGAATATTATTTTCCATAAATCTATCAAAAAAATTATTTTTCATAGCTTTTTCTCCTATAGTGGCTTCTTCTTTATCTGTCCGTAGTTTCTTGGATATGCTGAAGGTGTTTTTTCAACCTTTTTAAATGTAAAGATTTCTCTAGGATCTCCGTTTGTTAAAGCAGTTTCTTCTCTTTGATCAAGCTGCATTCCTAAAACAGAAATTGCATGCTTTGCTTCTAAAACTTCTTCATCTCCACGAGAACCTTTCATCGTCACAAAAGAACCGCCAACTTTTACAAGTGGACAGCATAGTTCAGAAAGTACTCTGAGATTTGCTACGGCACGTGCTGTTACGACATCATATTCTTCACGATGTTCTTTCACGTGTTCTTCACTTCTTTCGTTATATATTTTGATATTTGTTAAATGCAATTGAGAAATGACTTCTTCTAAGAACTTACAACGTTTTCCTGTTGGTTCAATTAAAGATACTTCTAAATCTTTTCTTACGATTTTCCATACAACACCCGGAAAACCAGCTCCTGTACCAACATCTGCTACTTTGCCTTGAATCGAATCATTCAATGGAAGAATGGAATCGAAAAAATGCTTTTCATACACTTCTTCTCTTTCATCGATTGCAGTCAGATTCATTTTAGAATTCCATTCTTTTAAAAGCTGGGCATATGTATCTAACTGTGTAATCATTTCCTCGGAAATTACTAAATTTCTATTTTTGCATTCTTCAATAAATTTGTCAGGTGTCATTGTATTTTTTACTCCATGGATAATTTTAGCAGACTGTTATAAAAATAAAAGATAAAAATATGTGGAAAACTTTTTTCTCCACAATTTACTAAAGTGAAGATTGAAATTTTCCACATTTTAAGCCATTTTATATATTTATGTTGAAAAATAATTTTTCCACAATTTTATAATTCAATTTGTGTACCAGTAATAAATTCAGAATGAGGCAGTGTCTTTACCCATTCACAGAACGCTCTCCATTCAGGAAGGCGATGATCTTTTCTTTGGTTGTAGATTGTTTTTAATGCACGATAGTTTGTTGTCATCTTCGCAGTCAATCTAAATCCAGCTGGATTAGAATATAAAATTTCTAAATACATTTCATTTAATGTATTCATCATTTCGGATACATCTTTTCCTTCATTTTTGAAAGATGTCATTTGTGCCTGCAACTCATTATATGCCTTTACTTTTTCCTTCATGATTTCAACAATTCTGTTATCTACATAAGGAAGATATGCCTGATCTAGATCAAACTTTGTAATGCGGTGCATTGTTGATTGAGAAGAAATAAAATTCAAAAACTTATAGCGCTCTGCTTCTACCCATGCCTTATTTGAAAATGTAAGATCAAATTGAACAATAATTCCTGTCATAAACTGATCATGACCACTTCCTGCTTTTGAATTTGCTAATGAAAGTGTTGTTTTTGTCACTTCACCTGTAACGGCATTTGTATCAATCGCATAGGAGTATTTAGCACCTTTAACAGCTTCCTCAAATCCATATACATTTACATTACTTACTACATCTTCGTATCTCATTTTTATTTTCCTTTTCCTTGTTTGATTGCAATTGCAAGTACCGCAAGATCAGCAGGATTGACTCCTGAAATTCTTGAAGCCTGTCCCATCGTAGCAGGTTTATATTTCATCAGTTTCTGTCTGCCTTCAATGGATAAATTGTCAACTTCATCATAGTTAAAATTAACACCTAATGGAATAGAATCCATTGCTTTTAATTTACTTGCTTCTCTTCTTGCTTTATCAATATATCCAGCATATTTAATATCAATATCACATTTTGAAGCAATGAAAGAATCTGTTTCTTCATCGATTGTTTCAAACAGTTTCTTTGTTTCAATGTTAGGTCTTTTCACAAGATCAAACCCATTGATGCCACGATGACCTTCTTCATCATATCCACATTCTTTCAAGTACTGATGAATTCTATCATCATCAACTTCAAAGACTGTTTCCTTCAAATGATCTTTCAATCTAGAAAGTTCTTCCTGCTTTCTTTCATATGCTGCATATCTTTCATCACTGATTAGACCAATGCTTCTGCCTTTATCAATTAATCTTTCTTCAGCATTATCATGTCTCAATAATAATCTAAATTCAGCTCTGCTTGTTAACAGACGATATGGTTCTAATGTACCCTTTGTTGTTAAATCATCTACAAGTACACCAATATATGCTTCATCTCTAGCAAATACAAGTGGCTGTTTTCCATCTAGTTTCATAGCAGCGTTAATACCAGCCATAATACCTTGGCCAGCAGCTTCTTCATATCCACTTGTTCCATTGACTTGTCCTGCAGTGAATAGATTTTCAATGATCTTTGATTCAAATGTTGGCTTCATCTGTATTGGATCAATAGCATCATATTCAATTGCATATGCATATTTTTTAATGATTGCATCTTTAAAGCCTGGTAAAGAATGTACCATATGTTCCTGGATATCTCTTGGTAAAGATGTAGAGAATCCTTGGATATATGTTGTATCCATAGACAAAGATTCTGGCTCCAAAAACAATAAATGTCTTGGTTTATCTTTAAAACGAACAAGCTTATCTTCAATAGATGGACAATATCTTGGTCCAACACCTTTGACAACACCTGAATACATAGATGATTTATTCAGATTGTTCAAAATCCATTCATGTGTTTCTGGTGTTGTATATGTTAAATAACATGGAACCTGATCTTTGAATGCACGTACATCTTCCTGTTTTGTTGTTTCTGAAAAACGTAAAAATGCATCCGTACCTGGTTCATATTGTGTCTTAGAAAAATCAATAGAAGAAGTTAAGATTCTAGCAGGAGTTCCTGTTTTTAAACGGAATGTATGTAATCCAAGATCACGTAAAGACTGTGATAAGTCTTTTGTTGTCTTTTCCATATCTGGACCGCCATCTCTCACTTCAGCAGAAATCATATTCACACCAGCCATATATGTGCCTGTTGTTAAAATAACAATAGAACAGGAAATAAATGAACCATCTGCTAATGTGATACCAGTAATACGATTATTTTCAGCGTTGATCTTTACTGCCATAGCTTCTTTGACAGTCAGGTTTTCAGTATGAAGACAAACATCCTGCATCATTTTCTTGTATGCAATCTTATCAGACTGTACGCGTAATGCTCTAACACCAGGACCCTTTGCGCTATTCAGCATTTTAAACTGCAATGCAGTTTTATCTGCCGTAATTGGCATCTGACCACCCAATGCATCAATTTCACGTACAACGATACCTTTTGCGGGACCCCCAACAGAAGGATTACAAGGCATTTTACCAATGTTATCAATACTCAATGTGAGTAAGCATGTATTTTTCTTTAATCTTGCAGATGCAAGTGCAGCTTCAATTCCTGCATGTCCTCCACCAATTACAACTATATCAAAATCAACCATTATTTATATCTTCCACCATTTTTTCTACTTCAGGAATTTCTTTATCCTTACTTGCTAGTAACTCAAATGTTATGCGACGTTCAAATTTTAATTTCTTAATATAATATCGATACATTGTCACTTTTCCAATGACTTCTCGAATTCTAAGATCTTTATCATTTGCCTGATAAACCAAAGGTAATGCTATCTTGATCTTTGATTTATCCATATACAGACATTCACTGTTTGATCCTCGAATCATTTCCCATTTATTTTCTTTCATTTTTAACTCAGCTAACTTATGGGACAATGCTCTTTCTTTTTCACTGCCTGATTCTTTCCCTATTTTCTTAGAAATGAGTGCGATTTGATGTCTTACAACATCATCTCTAAATATCTCATCAGGATTTTTATCTGGATCTGCACTCCATAGATCAATTCCGTGTTTTTGTGCGGCAGTTAATATCTTTACCGTTACGGAAGGATCACTTCGATCTAAGTATGTATAAGACTCTAAGTGATCTGTCAGATCCAAAGAATTGATTTCATCTGGATAAACAGGCGAAATAAAGAATACAACATCTGTAAGATACAGGCAACGCATCGTTTTAGGAATTTCACCTTTTCCTGCTTTTCGAATTGCTTCTTCTAATCGTTGTTTTGTTTCATATCCACATGCTTCACTATATTGATCCCATAACTGATTTAAAGATAACCTTTTTACAGAATCATAGTGTGCATATCCAACGAGTCCTTTTTTTCTGCCATGATTCGGACGAGAAAAGAAGAAAAGAAGATCTCCTTTTCTAAAATCCGCAAATTTCTTTTTGTTCGCAAGACGCCAGAATATGATTGTGCGATTTCTACACAATCGATGATATTCCAGCATCTCACTGTCCGTAACATAAGCAATAGAACTCATAATATATTTCTCTAATCTCTAAAATAATCCGTATGTTTCGCCGTTTTCATCAATGCCCATATTGATTGCGGCAGGTACCTTTGGTAAACCTGGCATTGTTAATACATTGCCTGTATATGCAACAATAAATCCTGCACCTCTTGAAATATTGATATTTCTTACATGGATCGTAAAGTCGACTGGTCTACCAACTAATTTAGCATCATCACTTAATGAATTCTGTGTTTTTGCCATACAGATTGGTAACTTGTCCCATCCATATTTTTGATATAAAGCAATTGTTTCTTTTGCTTCATCAGAGAATTCAACATCCTTTGCACCATATACTGTTGTCGCAATCTTGAATATTTTATTTTCAATAGAATCATTTACATCATAGATAGGTGCATAATGTGTTTCTTCTTCACACTTTTCTACAACGATGGAAGCAAGATCTTTCATACCTTCTCCACCATTTGCCCATCCATCTGCTTCAGCAACTGGGTAGTTCTTTTCTTTGCACCAATGCAATAGTGCTTCAACTTCAGCCTTTGTATCCTTAGCAAACTTATTGATTGCGATAACAAATGGAACACCAAATGCCTGAATTGATTCAACATGCTTTTCAAGATTTGCGGTACCTTTGAGTAATGCATCAACATTTTCTTCACCTAATGCATCTACTTCTACGTCACCATGCATCTTAAGAGCACGTACTGTTGCGACAATAACAACAGCATTTGGTTTTAGATTTGCAGCACGACACTTAATATCCAAGAACTTTTCAGCACCTAGATCAGCACCAAATCCAGCTTCTGTAACGACATAATCACTAAGTTTTAATGCAGTCTTTGTTGCAATGACAGAGTTACATCCATGTGCAATATTTGCAAATGGTCCACCATGGATAAATACTGGTGTATGTTCGAGTGTCTGTACAAGGTTTGGCTTCAATGCTTCTTTCATAACAACTGTTGCGGCACCTTCAGCACCAATATCTTTTACTGTTACTGGTTCACCATCATATGTATATGCAACAACACATTCAGATAATCTATTTTCAAAATCATGAATGTCATTAGATAAGCAAAGAATTGCCATGACTTCCGTTGCTACTGTAATAACAAAGTGATCTTCACGTTCAACACCGTTTGTCTTTTTCTTCTGTGCAATTGTAATATCACGTAAAGTTCTTTCATTCATATCCATACATCTCTTCCATACAACTTTTGCTGGATCAATGTTTAATGGATTTCCCTGGTAGATACTATTATCTAACATTGCGGCAACAAGATTATTCGCAGTAGTGATTGCATGCATGTCACCTGTGAAATGTAAATTGATAGATTCCATTGGAATGACTTGAGCATAGCCACCGCCTGTAGCACCACCCTTTAAACCAAATACTGGACCTAAAGAAGGTTCTCTTAAGCAAGCCATTGCCTTTTTGCCAATTTTGCTAAGACCATCTACAAGACCAATTGTTGTAGTGGACTTGCCTTCACCTGCTTTTGTTGGAGTAATTGCTGTAACGAGAATTAATTTTCCATCTTTTTTATTTTCAAGATTCAGCTGATTGAGATCAATCTTTGCTTTATCTCTTCCATAAGGTTCCAAAGCTTCTTCTTTAATACCTGCTTTTTTTGCAATTGTGTAAATGTCTTCTAGTGTAGCTTCCTGAGCAATCTTTAGATCGTTATTCATACCGTGTTTTCTCCTTTACATTTTTCTTCGGTCTGACAAAGCATGTGTTAATGTCATTTCATCTGCATAATCTAACATACCACCCGTAGGTAGACCATGCGCAATACGTGTTACTAATACTTCTGGACATTCCGCATGTAATAATTTATTCAAATACATCGCAGTTGTTTCACCATCCATTGTTGTATTTGTAGCTAATATGATTTCTTTCGCATTCTTAGCTCTTTGAATTAATGAATCAATATTCAAATCTTCAGGCATAATGCCTTTTGATGTTGAAATCAATCCATTCAATACATGATACACACCATGATATTCATTTGTTTTTTCCATCGCTAGAACATCTTTTGAACTTTGTACAACAAATATTACTTCATGATTTCTATCAGGATCATTACAAATATCACATGTATCATCCTCTGTTAAATTACCACATTCATTACAATAGTGCAGTTTTTCTTTTACATCTAATAAAGCCTGTGCAAATGCCTGTACTTCTGTATCCTTCCAGTCTAGTACATTCAATGCATATCTCTCTGCACTTTTTTCACCAACACCAGGTAAATTTCTAAAACTATCAATCAGTTCTTGTAGACTCTTTGGATACATGTATTACATCCCTGGCAGATTCAATCCTGCAGTAAGACCACCTAATTGATTTTCTCTATCTTCATCACACTTGCTGATTGCATTATTGAAAGCAATCAGAAGCATATCTTGCAGCATTTCTCTATCATCCATCAATTCTTCTGGAATTGTGATACTCTGACACTCACATTTTCCATTTACCTGGATTTTAATACCATTGGATTCACCTTCGTAAATTGTTGCTTCCAATTTAGATTGTGTCTTTTTCAAGTCAGCCTGCATTTTCTGCGCCTGTCTCATAATCATATTGATATCCATATTCTTTTATCTCCTAAATAATTTCTATATTATCTTCACCAAATAATTCTTTTACTTTTTCTAATGTTGAAGATTCTTCAGAACTTTCTTCTTTATATTTTTCTATTTGAATTGGTTCTGGTAATGTTCCCTCTTTTTTATGATTTACAAATTCAACTTTTGCCTTTGCAAAATCTTCATCTGTAATCGCAAAAACGACTTTGTCTGTATGTAATACATCTCTCATGAATTCATATATTTCACGATTCATTTTTTCTTCATTGATACGATTTGCGATAGATTGCATCTTAGTGTAAAGAAGAATACAGTCATTACCACTCGCAGCTACCTTACATTCACTCAATACCGTAGTATATTTTCTGTGATTCAAGTCTGCATAGCTTCCTATCATTGATAAAGTATTTTCATCAGATACCTTATTTTGTTTATTACATATTAATAAAATAGATAATACTTTATCTAAAGGGATCACATCTACTGGATTTGTTTTTACAATTTCAGCAGTTTTTTCTTCAACTGTCTGTTTTACAGGTTCTGAATTAACTGGTGTTCTCACAATTCTTTCTTCTGTATTTACTGGTACAGAAATATTATGAACTGCAGCTGGAATTGCATTTACAATGGTATTTGTAACTTCTTCTGTAGCTAATGAGAGGCACATTACTTCAAATACTCTTGCGGCAGATGTAGATTGTTTATATCTAGATTTTGTATCTAGAAGTTTTTCACAGATCTGCATGCACGTAGATGAAGAAATCTTTGAAGATAGTGCATTTGCTTCTTCCTGATTCAATACTTTTAACAGTTCTTCTTTCTTGCAGACAGAATATACTGCAGAATCTTTTAGAATATCTATCATCCCATCTGTATATCTAACAAAATCAATACCTTTATCTTCATAATTTTGAATTCTTGTTAGAATAGAAGATAAATCTTTATTTTGAATATCTTCAATCAATCCAATTTTTTCACTTGTCGTTGCTAAACCATAAATTCTATCAATTGCATCAACTGTAATTTCATCACTTGTATAAGATGCACATTGATCCATAATACTTAGTGCATCTCGCATACCACCATCACTCAATACAGCAATCATCATCGCAGCATTTTCTTCCATGATGATATTTTCTTTTTTTGCAATATTTAATAAGTGATCACGAATTTGATCTGTTCTAACCTTTGTGAAATCATATCTTTGACATCTAGAAATAATTGTAGGTAATAATTTCTGAGGATCTGTTGTTGCAAGAATAAATATTACGTTTTCTGGTGGTTCTTCTAAAGTTTTTAATAATGCAGAGGAAGCGGCACTTGATAACTGGTGAACCTCGTCAATAATATAAACCTTATGTTTTCCTTGCATTGGAGCAAGTCTGCTTCTTTCAATCAGGTCTCTAATATCTTCTACATGTGTTTCATTTGCAGCATTAATTTCAATAATATCTGGATGTGTTCCTAAATTTGCAGCAACACAGTTTTCGCACTTTTCACATGGAGCATTTTCTGGATTTTCACAATTTACCGCTTTTGCTAACAAACGAGCCATTGTTGTTTTACCAGTACCTCTTGGACCACAAAATAAGTAAGCATGCCCTACTTTATTTTCCTTTACTGCATTTTTTATTGATTTAACAATATATTCCTGTCCTACAACTTCTTCAAACGTTGAGGAACGATATTTTTGATATAGTGCTATTTTTGCCATGTATGTCTCCTGCAGAAATAATTATAACAAAAAACCTGACTTGTGAACTACTCGGTCATTGAATAACCGAGCATCTAAATACTTGGTTTCAAGCCGATAATTTGAAAATATACCCAATCATATAGTTCGAAGAGCTATGAATCAGCATATATCTTCTTATTACATCCCATACATGGACATGCCATGCACAGAAGGCGGTAGTTCATATGTTCTACAGAACAGAAACAACGTTTCCTGTTTCCTGCAGAATCGGTGTTGTTAGTTGTTTCATCTGCCATTCAAGATGTCTGTTATCCAGAAGTCTGATCAGCCTTGCCTGAATATCTTTGTGGCTTTTTGCATTCTTGCAGAGTTTAAGAATTTCCTTATCTTCCGCACGGTTTCTGATGTTTACTGCACCAACGTGGTCAGCATCATCTTCATAGCCGCAGCACCCGCATCTGAAGATCTTACTGTTTACTGTGCTGCGGTTTTCTGCATTGCGGTAGCTGCACACAGGACAGGTCTGACTTGTAAAATCTGGTGGTACTTCTACATAGTCATAGCCATACCAGTTGAGTTCTGACATGAGTTTCTGCTGCAGTCTGCCACGGGCAAATGTTGACAGGTCACCATTCAGCCTGTGAGACTTTTCAAATTCTCTGATATCAAGCAGTTCAAGCACAGTCAAAGTATCATGCGTGATGCATGACATATATGTCTTTACATTCTGTTTGATTTCATGATTCAGCATATTGTAGTAGGCACGCTTTTTGCGGTACGGTGCATCTGCTGTGCGTATCATATGCTCCAGGTTGTCCATTTTCTGGATGAGAGAACATCTCACATCCGCAGGAAGTTCCTTATGGTGATGCACATAATGGCTGATGCTTCTTTTCTTGTTGCGCAGGCTGCTCAGCTGTGCAAATGCAAGTTCAACCTCACGATGGTAATAGTCAATAACTTCTTTCATGGATCCGATGGAACGTCCATCAGACAGAAAGAACGAGTCCTTGATTCCTGTATCTACACCCATACAGACAGCTGTATCAGGCTTCCTGAATGATTTTGCATATGCCCATCCGACTCGTATTTTACTGCCTTCCGGCTTGACGGTTACTGTACCTGCCATCCTGTGAGTCTGGATCTTATGCAGTGAATGTCTGCTTGTACTGACTGGAATTGAGAAACGATGTCCTTTTACAAAAGGATCTGACAGTGTAATGACATATGGCATTGCAGTATCCGTAGACGGTTCGATTTTCATTAGTCTGCTGTCAAAGGGAATCGCTTCACTTTTAACATGAGGTATCCTGAATTGAACAGAAACCATATCATAGAGGTCATGGAATTCAACCATCTGTGCATCGAACTCGTCAGCAGACATGTTCTGCAGCTGTGCAATGCAGTCCATATAGAAAGCAGTGTCTTTCTTGTTTCGTACAGCTCTGACAACTTCATTCAGGCAGGAAGTCATTTCATCTTTACCTGCACCATCAAGACACAGTCCAAACAGTATCTTGGACTGGCAGAAGATAGAATCAATGGTCCTGAGCATTTCCAGACGTACTGCATCCAGCCTGTTTGAAAGCTTTGTAAAAGCAGTATCAAATGCATTCTGACAGAATGCAGAGTTAATGCTTTTAGGACGCAGCTGCTTCTGAAGACTGCGTATATAGGAATTCTTTCTGTCGTTTTTGATAAGCTGCACATGGATATCTGGAACATCAGTCAAAACATCAATATTGAAGTTGATCAGCTCTACATACTTGTGTTCCATCTGCCAGAGCACGTCAAGTTTTCCTTTGTTTGGATTGCCAAACAAAAACACGCTTTTTACAGGAGAAGATTCAAATGTAGAACTCTTTTTCTTGCGTGCTTTCGGCATAAAATATGGCTCACTTTCTGCATATATTATACCATGACAAAATATCCAAATATAGCATATTTATGCGAAAATATTAAACTTTACTTTGCGACAAATTGAAAGAAAAAGCAACGCTTTCATCCAATGTCATTAAGTTAAGGCATTGAACCAATTGAATCTCTAAAGTGCACTGCGCATTAACTTGCGTAGTGCTTTTTTCTGCAGTGAAATATTTTTCTAAGCCATGAATAAATCACTCACATTTACACATAAATATGCAAAAAAATGCTTGACAGGCTTGAAAGCGGAACATTAAACATAATCCGAAGGAAATTGTTGGAGGAAAATTTACATGTCTGCAATTTCTAACAATAACTATTACTATTCCGCTTCAACAATCTACTCTGCTCTTGAAAAATCCATCTCTTCTGTCTCTGAAAATATCGCCTGCTATTCTGCTGATCCTGTCTCTGACTTTACAAGAAACAGAAAGTTCGGCTGTTCTGAACTTATTCACTACATTCTGCATCTATCAAACAAGACAATTCAGTCAGATATAATGGATTATTTTTCTGACATGGATGACATGCCGTCTGCCTCTGCCATCTCTCAGCAGCGCTACAAATGCAGACCTGAGGCATTTAAGAGAGTGTTTTCACTGTTCACTTCTTATTTTACAAACTACAAGACATACAATGGCTACTATCTTCTTGCGTGTGACGGTTCCGATATCAACATTTCTCACAATCCAAAGGACAAAACGACATATCATATCAGTACATCTGCGACCAGAGGATACAATCAGCTTCATCTCAATGCACTTTATGATGTACTGAACGGTATCTATGCAGATGTGAATATCGATACAGCTGCCAAGACACATGAGTGCGGTGCACTTGAAGAAATGATTGAAAGTCATCAGTATCCAGAGAACTCGATCATTATATGTGACCGGGGATATGAAAAATACAATCTGATGGCGTGCTGCATAGAAAAGAATCAGAAATTCATTATCCGTGTAAAGGATATTCACAGTAACGGAATACTCTCAACGATGCATCTTGATGATGCTGCTTTTGATACGCATATTACTAAAAGAGTGACATATCTTCAGACAAATGAAACAAAGGACAATGAACTGTATACGATTCTTGTAAATGAAAGTGCGCCTTTTGATTATCTTCCTGCTGATCATGACTGGTATGAAATGAATGTTAGAGCAGTACGGTTTAAAATCACTGAAGATACATATGAATGTCTTCTGACAAATCTAACGGAAGATGAAATGCCATTTGAGGAATTCAAAGAAATCTATCATCTGCGCTGGGGCATTGAGACTTCTTTCAGAGATCTGAAATATACAGTCGGACTGTTGTATTTTCATTCTTCGGATCAGAAGCTTATCCGTCAGGAAATCTATACCTCTCTGACACTGTTCAACTTCAGCAGAATCATTGTAAATAACAGTACTCCTGTTCAGAAAGCAGAATGGAAATGGCATTACAAGGTCAATTTCAAAACTGCAGTAACAAATATCCGTCTGTATCTTGATGGAAAGATAAATGAAGAGGAACTGGAGAAAAGAATAAAAAAATTCCTGACCCCGATAAGGCCAGAAAGAAAATACAGTCGCAATATGAAGTCTCAGTCCTGCAAGACACCTTCATACTATGCGGCATAGCGGAGATTAACTCCGTTAATAAGGTAAAACATAATGGCAGAAAATACAATCTCTTGAAGAGATATTTTTGTCATGTCTGAAACTGTTCAAATAACCCGCAAAAGAATAAACCAGGAATAACAATCTGATTGAAAGACTGTTCCATTCCTGGTTTTAGTGTTTTCTGTAGAGATTGCCAATGATCATCAGTGCTTAACTTAATGACATTGGCTTTCATCTCGGTCATTGAATGGCCGAGGATTCCCGCTTTTGTTCCTAAATCAGGTTTATGCGTTGTTTTTATGCTTATTTCTATTTCTTTTTTCTTTGAAGAATGTAGTTAATATTTCTGCGCATTCTTCTTTCATAATATCTGCGTAAATTTCTTTTGGATATGTATTTAAATGTGAAATTTGTTTTATATGAATTACTGTTTCAATACATCCACCTTTTGGGTCTGAAGTCCCATAATATAGCCGACGGATTCTACTTAATTGAATTAAACCAGTACACATCATACATGGTTCTAAAGTGACATAAAGATCACAGTCTTGTAGATTCCATGTACCTAATAATTTTTGTGCTTTTGTTAAAGCAAGATGTTCTGCATGAGATGAAGCTAATTGATCATGTTCTTTCATATTATGTGCGCGTGCAATGATTTCACCGTTTCTTACTACAACAGCACCAATAGGAACTTCATCTATTTCTTTTGCTTTATAAGCTTCTTTCAAAGCTTCTCTCATATATTCATTTTCAGTATTCATAATAATAATAAAAAATGGCACACGCGATCAGAGGCTCATATGGCTGCTACCTTCCGGTCCTGACCAGGTTAGAAACATGACTGCTGTGCCGCTAGTATTATATATGATTCTGATTTGAAACTCAATCTTTATTTAGATTGTTTCACGTGAAACAAAAATGAGTATCTTGCGATACTCATTCACATTAGAAATTCTTTTTCTTTTCAGCAACTGGAATTACTTCCATTCCACCCATGTATGGACGTAATGGTTCAGGAATTCTAATAGAGCCGTCAGCATTCAAATTATTTTCTACAAATGCAATTAGCATTCTAGGTGGAGCAACAACTGTGTTATTCAATGTATGAGCAAAGTAGTTACCCTTTTCACCCTTTACACGAATACCAAGTCTTCTAGCCTGTGCATCGCCTAAGTTAGAACATGAACCTACTTCAAAGTACTTCTTCTGACGTGGAGACCATGCTTCAACGTCGCAGCTCTTTACCTTAAGATCAGCAAGGTCACCAGAGCAGCATTCCAATGTTCTTACTGGAATATCCAAAGATCTAAAGAAATCTACAGAATTCTTCCATAACTGGTCATACCAGTATTTTGAATCTTCCGGTTCACATACAACAACCATTTCCTGCTTTTCAAACTGATGAACTCTGTAAAGACCTCTTTCTTCAATACCATGTGCACCTACTTCTTTTCTGAAACATGGAGAATAAGAAGTTAATGTATAAGGAAGATCTTCCTTCTTTAAGATTTGTCCAATAAATCTACCAACCATAGAGTGTTCAGATGTACCGATTAAATATAGATCTTCGCCTTCAATTTTATACATCATGTTCTGCATTTCTGCAAAACTCATAACACCACTGACAACATCACCATGGATCATGAATGGTGGTACAAAATATGTAAATCCACGATTAATCATGAAGTCACGTGCATAAGCCAAAATAGATGAATGTAATCTAGCAACATTACCCTTCAAATAATAGAAACCATTACCAGATGTCTTACCAGCTGAATCAATATCAAGACCATCTACCTTTTCAAGAATATCTGTATGATATGGAACTTCAAAATTAGGAACAAATGGTTCACCAAATTTTTCAATTTCCTGGTTTTCACTATCGTCTTTACCGATTGGAACAGATGGATCGATGATATTTGGAATAACATACATTCTCTTTCTGATTTCTTCGTTCAATTCAGCTTCTCTCTTTTCGAGAGTTTCCATTTCATCGCCCATTTCTTTAACTTTAGCTTTTACTTGTTCTGCTTCTTCTTTTTTGCCATCACGCATCAATAATCCAATTTCTTTGGACATCTTGTTACGGTCAGCACGTAATGCATCACCCTTTGCTTTAACAGCTCTGACTTCCTTGTCGAATTCAGCAACTTCATCAACCATTGGAAGTTTTTCATCCTGGAACTTCTTTTTGATATTTTCTTTTACAAGTTCTGGATTTTCACGAATCAATTTAATGTCAATCATGTTCATTCTCCTTTACAAAATAAAAACATCATCCACAAAGGGACGATGTGTGTAATCGCGGTGCCACCCTTTTTGTTTATAAATTGTTTCACGTGAAACAATTTATAAGCCTCTTCATTTCCGTATAACGGTCGGAGCCGGAAAGTATTGGTTTCTCTCAAAGGTGGATTCAATCAAACTGCATCAGTTTTCACCAGCCACTGATTCTCTACAATTTACAGTTTTTCATTACTATTCCTTCTCTTCGAATTAAAAACATTTAATCATTCAAGATAGCAATTGTCAAGTCATGAATGGAATGATATTATGAAAAAAAATTGAGGTATGTTAGAAATGAAAAGTAAAAGTAATTATGAGAAAAGATTAGAATATAACAATACATATAACAGAAATAATTATCGTTCCTTTTCTATGAGATTACATAATGAAAATGAAGCAGATTTAATCGAATGGATTGAATCACAAGGATCAGTAAAAGAATACCTTCTATCCTTAGTGAAAAAAGATATTGAAAAATCTAAAAAGAAAGAAAAGAAGAATAAAAAGAAATCATCTAAATAATAGATACTATGCATGCATGTTACATATGCAATTATTTAATATAATCGCTCTTTTTAAAGATTTAGTTTATATTTGAAAATACGCCATAGTGATACTCACCATAAGCAGTGTAAAGATCAATCGGCATTGGCAGTTTAACGATATCTCTGCATATGAATGGTATCTGTTCCATCATTGATTCCATATATGCTTCAGGCTTCCACTTTCTCATGTCCAGTGTATATTTCAACTTCTTCTTGAATACAATCCAGTCAAGATATCCCTGCAAATGTCTTGTACTGACTCCATGCTTCTGTCTGATCAGATTCTTTGCCTCTGCATGCAGTTCATTGACAGATGATACTGTATTTCCATTCGGTGACACATATGCACCAGATGGAATGACATCACTTTCAAATCCGTTTTCAGATACAAACGTCTGAATACTGTGACTGTCATCACTGATAATCTTTGTGTTGTCTGAAAAATGCTTTCTGTACTGATTCAGTATCTGAAAGCTTTCTCTTCCAAGACCGCCGATTTTAAACAGCATTTGATCATTCTCATCAATCGCAGCCACAATACAGATTTTATGATGACTTGTTCCTTTCAGATGATGAAAATACGGAGTAGACTTGTGCTTTCCGCGATGCTTGCTCATTCTAGGCATGTTCTCAGGCTCTGTACCTTTCAGGTTGATGCTCGTATAGGAAGGATCAAGTTCAACATCACCACTGAGAACAGCATTTTCCTGTACTTTTGAAATGGCTTTGTACAGCTTGTGACGCATATTAAAGCATGTTACTATGCTCAGTTCAGTAGCAACTGTCTGCTGCTCAAGTGTAAGTCCATTCAGTTCACCAGCTATAAAAGTAGACCATGTATTAAAACTTGTCCTTGAATGTGTAAACATGGTACCTGTAGTAGCCATGAATACTGAACGGCAGTCCTTGCATCTGTATTTCTGTCTGTGCTTTGGATTGAAGCCGTTCTTCACAAAGTGTACAGATCCACAGTGAGGGCATCTCTGTACGTGTGATTCAATATTTTCATAGTTTGTAGTATCAGGAGTTACTTTTTCTTTATACAGTTTGTCAATTCCAGTACGGATAAAAGACAGTTCAACAGGAGAAAGATGATTCAAGAAATCTTGTGTAATACGCATCATATATGATTCACCTCAACTTTACAGGTAAATCATACTCACTTCTTCTGTTTTCTCTGTCCGTTTTTATGGACTATCAACTATTTCTTTAAAAAGAGCGAATATAATAAAACAAAAAGAATGTCTATGAATTTTATTTCTCATAAACATTCTTTTTTTACTTTATTCGTTTATTTCCGTTGGTTCTTCTACCTGATCATCTTCAGAATCATCTTCTGGATCTAAGATAGCTACATTAGAAACACCTTCTCCATCTTTGATATTAATAAACTTAACACCAATTGTATTTCTACCAACTACAGATATTTGCTTCAAGGAGATACGAATGATAATACCAGCATCTGTCATAATCATACAGTCTTCATCACCATTGATACTTCTCATCGCAACCAGATCACCAGTTTTATCTGTCAGATTTGCAGTTCTTACACCCTTTGCACCACGGCTTGTAATACGATAATCACTTAAATCAGATTTCTTACCAAATCCATTCTTTGTGATTGTAAGGATATATTTGCCTTCTTCATTTGTAGCTAAGCCAATGACTTCACCACCATCAACGTTGAAGCCCTTCACACCCTTTGCAGCTCTACTTAAAGGACGTACTGTTTCTTCATTGAATCTAACAGCCTTTCCATTGCTTCCCGCAATGATAATTTCCGCATGACCACTTGTAGCCTTAACAAATGCTAATGCATCATCATCATTAAACTTAATAGCAATCTTACCGTTTTTATTGATGTTTTCAAATTCTTCTACAGATGTTCTCTTAACAAGACCCTTCTTTGTCGCAAAGAATAGATATTTCTTTTCTTCAGAGTCACTATAAGGAACCAAAGCACATACTTTTTCATCTCTAGAAATAGATAATAAGTTAATGATTGGCAATCCCTTAGAAGTTCTAGAGAATTGAGGAATGTTATATCCCTTGATTCTGAATACTCTACCTGAATTTGTGAAAATCAGTAAGTTATCATGCGTAGACATATGAATGAATAATTCGATATTATCATCCTTATTCAATTCCATCCCCTTGATACCTTTACCGCCTCTATTCTGTACTTTATACGTATCAGATGTCATTCTCTTGATATAACCATTTGAAGACATAGTAATCACGATATCATCCACAGGAATCAGATCTTCATCTTCCATTTCTGCAGAACCTTCAATAATGGTTGTTCTTCTTTCATCAGCATATTTGATCTTCACTTCAGTTAATTCATCTTCAATGATTTTTTCAACACGCCAATGATTTGCAAGAATATCCTTAAAGTCAGCAATCTTCACTAATAAATCCTGGTATTCACTTTCAATTTTTTCACGTGCTAGACCTGTCAGTCTTCTAAACTGCATATCTAGAATTGCTTTACATTGAATATCCGATAAGCTGAATTGTTCCTGCATTTTACTTGTAGCTTCTGCATCATCTCTAGAAGAACGAATGATATGAATAATTTCATCTAAATGATCAACCGCAATTCTTAAACCCTCTAAAATATGTGCTCTTGCTTCAGCCTTTTTCAAATCATATTTTGTACGATTAACAATAACTTCATCCTGATGATCAATATATCCCTGGATCATCTCTTTCATAGAAGCAGTTCTAGGAACCTTGTCAAACAATACAACGTTATTCACACTGAAATTCGACTGCAATGGAGATAATTTATACAGCTGATTTAAAATTACTTCAGGTTGTACATCTTTTCTTAATTCCATAACAACTCTAACACCATTCATGTTAGATTCATCTCTAAGATCAGTGATTCCTTCAATTTGCTTATCACGTGCCAATGCAGCAATCTTTTCAACCATGCTTGCTTTATTTACAGCGTAAGGAATTTCCGTAACAATAATTCTTCCCTTACCATTAGGCATTCTATCAATTTCTGTCTTACCACGCATGATGATAGAACCTTTACCCGTTTCAAATGCTTTACGAATAGCAGATTTTCCTACAATATATCCACCCGTTGGAAAGTCAGGTCCTTTAATATATTCCATCAGTTCTGTTGTAGTAATTTCAGGATTATGCATCTGTGCAATAATGGCATCAATTGTTTCTCCTAAGTTATGAGGAGCTACATTTGTAGCCATACCAACCGCAATACCCATAGAACCATTAACAAGTAAATTAGGCATTCTAGCAGGCAATACATCAGGTTCAAGATCTTCACCTTCATAGTTTGGTGTCATCTTAACCGTTTCTTTTTCCAGATCTCTCAGCATTTCCATAGAAATCTTAGATAAACGTGCTTCTGTATAACGCATCGCAGCAGCACCATCACCATCCATAGAACCAAAGTTACCATGTCCATCAATCAGCATTTCTCTCATGTTCCATGATTGTGCCATATATACCAATGCACCATAGATAGAAGAGTCACCATGAGGATGATATTTACCCATTGTCTCACCAACAATACGTGCACATTTACGGTAAGGCTTATCTGGTGTGTTATTCATTTCATTCATTGCGAATAAAATTCTTCTTTGAACTGGTTTTAAACCATCTCTAACATCAGGCAATGCACGAGAAACAATAACTGACATAGAATAGTCAATAAAGTCTCTCTTCATTTCTTTTGTTAAACTTTCTTCTGTAATATTTCCTGGGTCAAATTTTGACTCATCAAATTCCATAAAATCATCTCTAGCCATTCATTGACCTCCTTAAATATCCAATTCTGCGAATTTCGCATTTTCAATAATATAGTTTTTTCTAGGTTCTACTTCATCACCCATGAAAATACTGAAATATTCATCTGCCTTTTCAGCATCATCAATATTTACACGAATTAATGTACGATTCTTAGGATCCATTGTTGTTTCCCATAACTGTTCCGCATTCATTTCACCAAGACCTTTATAACGCTGTGTAGAGATACGATCACCTAATTCTTCTCTAATACGCTCCATCTGTTGTTCCGTATATGCATAACGCACTGTATTACCCTTCTGTGCCTTATAGAGAGGAGGCTGCGCAATATATACATGTCCCTGTTCAATAATAGAACGCATATAACGATAGAAGAATGTTAATAATAGAATACGAATATGAGCACCGTCGACATCGGCATCGGTCATGATAACAATTTTGTTATATCTAAGCTTAGATGGATCTGTTTCTTCTAAGAAACCACATCCAAAAGCAGTAATCATAGAACGAATTTCATTATTATCAAATACTCGCGCCTGTCTAGCCTTTTCAACATTTAAAATCTTACCTCTTAAAGGTAGAATTGCCTGGAAATGAGAATCTCTGCCCTGCTTAGCTGAACCGCCGGCAGAGTCACCTTCGACAATATATATTTCACAAATACTAGCATCTTTAGAGGAACAATCTGAAAGCTTTCCAGGAAGAGAAGAAACTTCCAATGCAGACTTTCTTCTTGTTGCTTCTCTTGCTTTTTTCGCAGCAACACGTGCTTGTGAAGCTACCATAGCCTTTTCAACGATTGCTTTACCTTGATCAGGATTTTCTAATAAGAATCTTTCCAGCTGTGCTCCAAAAATATCAGAAACGATTTTTCTTACAACTGTATTACCAAGCTTTGTCTTTGTCTGTCCTTCATATTGAGGATCTGGATGCTTGATAGAAATGACTGCAGTAATACCTTCTCTACAGTCATCTGCAGATAGATTATCATCTTTATCCTTTAAAATCTTTGCATCTCTAGCATACTTGTTAATTGTTCTACTTAAAGCATTATTAAAGCCTTCTAAGTGTGTTCCACCTTCAACAGTATTGATATTATTACAGAAAGTATAGATAGCAGGATTATAGCCATCATTATACTGACAAGCTACTTCTACCTGAATATCTTTTTCATATCCTTCAGCATAAATAACATCTGGATGTACAACTGTCTTAGATTTATTTAAATATTCAATATACTGCTTTAAGCCACCTTCAAAATAGAAATCATAATGCTTCTTTTTATCTTCTTCTTGTCTTTCATCGTTGAATACAAGACGGATACCTTTATTTAAGAAAGCAAGCTGTCTTAAACGGTCACGAATAATTTCATGTTCATATATAGTTGTTTCCGTGAAAATCGTTGGATCAGCAAGAAACTTAACAACAGAACCATGTTTATTTTCATCACATGTTCCAATCTCTTTCAATTCACCTACAGGATGACCACCATTTTCAAATCTTAAATAGTATTCTTTACCATCATGATATACATGTACTTCAAGCCATGAGGAAAGCGCATTTACAACAGACGCACCTACTCCATGTAAACCACCAGAATACTTATAGGCTCCGCCACCAAACTTACCACCAGCATGTAATACAGTAAAAATCGTTTCAATTGTAGATTTACCAGTCTTGCTGTTCTTACCCGTAGGCATACCACGACCATCATCTTCAACAGTAACTGCGTTATTTTTATCAATTGTAACTGTTACTGTAGTAGCATATCCAGCCATAGCTTCATCGATACCATTATCGACGATTTCCCATACTAAATGATGCAGACCTTTTGATGATGTAGAAGCAATGTACATACCTGGTCTTTTACGAACTGCTTCTAGACCTTCCAAAACCTGAATTTCAGAGTCATTATATTCCTCAGTTACTTTAGAATCTAAAGTACCGCCAATGACTGCTTCACTTCCATCTTCAGTTTTTATAACGATCTCTTTTTCATCACTCATACATTACCTCCTGTCGTATTTATAATATTTCCATCAGCTACTTTAAATATCTTCATATTCTCATTTCTGAGAAATTCAGGTATTTCTGTTGCAGTGATGATACATTGATAAGATTTACTTACCATTTCTATTAATTTCTTTTGTCTTTCATAATCCAATTCACTCAATACATCATCCAGTAATAATACTGGCTGCTTATGTGTTTGTTTTGTTATGAAATTTAAAAGAGCCATTTTAAATGAAAGAACTGTCATTCTTTTTTGTCCCTGTGAAGAGATTTGAATCAAAGGTTCCTGATTCATTTCAAATAGCATATCTTCACGATGAATTCCAAAAGAAGTCACATGATTCTCAATATCCTTCTGACGATTATTTCTATGTCCCAATAAGATATTTTCATAAGAAATATCATTATCCAGACAACATTTATATTTCAAATGTACATCCACTGGATCATCAGATAACTTGTGATAAATATTTGTAATATAAGAATCAATGCTTTCAATAAAATTTTTTCTTTCTTGAATAATCATGAATTCATATTTCGAAATATTCTCATCCAATGTATCTAACAGTAACTGATTAACAGTTAGCTGTTTCAGAAGACTATTTCTTTGTTTTAATGTTGTTTGAAATTTAGATAAAGCTAAAAGATACGTATTAGAAATTTTAGAAATTTCTTGATCCATTACTTTTCTTCTTTCTTTTGGAAAATCAGAAAATATATTCAGATCATCCGGAGAAAAAAGAACAACATTCAACATTCCAACAAATTCACTGCTTTTCTTGACCGGTTGATGACGAACCAATAGAGTTTTTCCCTTTGAATGAATCACACATTCAATTTCATTACTCTTTTCTCCATCAAGAAACGTACATTTAATATCCGAAAATAATTCGCCTTTTTTTATTAACTGTTTATCATCTAAAATACGATGACTTCTTGTAAGAGATAGATAAACAAGACTTTCTAGTAGATTTGTTTTTCCTTGCGCATTCTTTCCAGTAATTACATTCATCCCCTGATAAAAATCAATGGAAGAATATTTATAATTTCTGAAATTACGTAAAGTTACATTCTGAATGATCATCCAACAACAAGTTTTCTTCCTTCTACTGTTACTGTGTCACCAGGATATAATTTTCTACCTCTACGATTTTCTTCAATGCCGTTGACGAGAACCTTATTTTCCATTAAATAGATCTTTGCTTCGCCACCCGTAGAAATGATATTAGACATCTTTAAGAACTGATCTAATTTAATGTATTCTTTGTTTAATTTTTCCATAAAATTCTCCTTTATTCAGGCACATAAAAAACCTTATAAATTATATCACAAAACCTCTTAAAAGTCCTTTATTTATCCCACTTTTCTAAAGATATTACGATATATTTACAAGGTTAAAATAATCAAAGAAATCAGTTATAAGTTCTAACTGGAAGAACTAACTGGATCACGCTGTCATCATCTAGATTTTTAAGAATAAATGGCTTCATTTCACCAGTAAATTCAATAATGATTTCATCATCTTTTAAAGCTTTTGCCGCATCCATTACATAGTTGCCAGAGAAAGAAATATTCAATGGATCACCTGTCCATTCAGCATTTAATACTTCTCTAGATTCACCAATTTCCTGTGATTTATTTGTAATTACAACTTCATCTACAGAACACTGTAGTTTATTGATTGTCATATTATCATTTTTAATAAATGTTGTACGGTCAATTGCCTTGATCAGATCCTGACGATTCATCTTTAAAGTATATGAGAAAGATGAAGGAATCAAACGATCCGTTTCAGGATAGCCACCATCAAATAATCTTGACTGTAAGATCATATCATCAATGACAAACTGTACTTTCTTATTATTCTGATAAATAGAAATTGTATCGTTGCTTGTTAACATTGTTGTTTTCACTTCATTTAATGATTTAGAAGGAATTGTAATGTTAAATGAATGAGCTGTTTCTAAATGAAGAATTTTCTTTGCTAAACGATATGAGTCAGTCGCTGTAATAACTAATTCATTTTCATTCAGCTTAAAGTTAACACCTGTTAATACAGGTCTAGTTTCTTTTAAGCTAGCCGCAAATGCTGTTTCTTCAATAATAGAAGCTAATTCACTTTGTTTCATAACGATTGGTTCTTCTGGTAAAGAAAAATCAATCTTTGGATAATCATAGACATTCATTCCATTGATTTTAAATACTGCAGAAGCACCAGAGAATCTTGTTAAAGAACCATCAATGATTTCTACCTGTACATTTTCACTGTCAATCTTTTTAACGATATCTAATACATACTTAGAGTCAATTAAGATAGATCCTTCTTCTGTAATATTTAAATTGTTATCTTCATTCTTTTGAATTGTTTTCTGAATTGAAATATCAGAGTCACTCCCAGTAAGAATCAAAGAATCATTTTTTGCTTCAATTTTGATACCTCTTAAACTAGCTTGAGGTGAGTTTGAGAATACTGCATGTGAAACGATAGATAATGCATTGGATAATACGTTTTTATTAATGTTGAAGTTCATAAGCCTTCCTCCCTGTTATGTATATTTATTAATAATTAGTTTATTGTTATTAAGAGTGTGGAAATTGTGGAAAACTCTAAATTTCAGCTTAATAACAATAAAATTTTAGCATTTTCGTGTGTTGATATAAAGTGGATAAAATTGTGGAAACTATAATAGCTGCTTCTCAATTTCATCAATTGCATTCTTGAATGCAGTATCTTTTTGAAGCTGCTTCTCTACTTTTGTACAAGCAGAGATGATAGTTGAGTGATCTCTTCCACCAAATTCATCACCAATCTTGATATATGGGATATCTAGCAGCTTTCTGCATAGATAAATGGATATCTGTCTAGCGTTACTAATATTCTTTGTACGTGTTTTGGATGTAATCTGTTGTCTTGTCAATCCATAATAGTCTGCAACGACTTTAATGATTTTCTTAGGTGATAAGCCAGTTTTATCAGAAACAACTGCCTGGTTTTTTAATGCATTCATAACTGTTTCAAACTTAATGCATCCTCCATCTGGCTGAAATTCAATTGCATAGAATAAGACACGGTTCCATGCTCCTTCTAGATCTCTCACATTACCAGAGAAGTTAGAAGCGATATAAGCTAATCCTTCTTGATCAACATCATCAATTCCATATCCATTCTGTTTGATCTTACTTTGAAGAATCGCAAGAGATGTTTCAAATTCTGGGGAATCAATGCCTACAGATAAACCAGAAGAGAATCTAGAAATCAAACGATCTTCCAAACCTTTAATTTCACGAGGCTGACGATCAGAAGCAATACATACCTGTTTCTTGTTATTTACAAGTTCGTTATAAATCGTAAAGAAGATTTCATGTGATTTTTCTTTTCCAGCAAGGAATTGAATATCATCGACAAGCAATAAATCAACGTTATACATATAATGCTTGAATTCTTCAATACGATTATCTCGAATCGCATTCACAACTGTTTCTACAAACTTTAAAGACTCGGTATAGTAAACCTTCTTTGATGGATCATTTTTTAATACATAATTGGCAATGGACATCAATAAATGTGTTTTACCAAGTCCTGAGTTACCATAAATAAATAATGGATTAAAGAATTTACCAGGATTCAAAGCACATGCTAAAGCAGCAGCCTGTGATTCTTTATTACAGTCACCAACGATAAAGTTATCGAATGTTCTATCCTTTTGAATTGGCATAGATTGAAAATCAATGTCATTGTAGGAAGGAACTGGTGTAAGAATCGATTTTTCATCTGGTAATTCGTGTTCCTGGTAAACTTCAAGCATGATCGTGTGATCTAAATGAAGTACATCAATAAAACAAGGTACAATGACGTCTGACTGACTTTGTAATATCTGCTTAGAGATAATGTTAGGTGCAACCAGGATTGCTTTGTCCGTTGTTAATTGATGCAGCGAACAAGGCTTATAAAAGTTATTGATAATTTCGGAATCAACGTTCTGATTTGTATGCATGTAATCGAGAACTTTATTCCAAACATCTAAAAGATATTGATCTTTTGTAAAATTCATATAAAAAACTCCAAAATATTTCTTAATAGCCTATATATTCTAATTCTAAAATTGTGGAAAAGATACAAATAATTGTGGATAATTTTTTTATCCACAATTTATACACATGTAAAATAACGCATAAAATAAAGGAATAAATGACTTTTCCACAATTTTCCACAAAATTCAAATGTGGATATATTGTGGAATACTATTCCACAGTGTGGAAAAATCAGAAAATTGTTGAAAAATAGAAAAATATTAAAAATATTACACAATATTCAACAATCAAATAGTGGCTTATTTATCATAAAATATGAGTTTTCCACAGTTTTCCACAATTGTGGAAAACTGTAATTGTGGATGTGGGGATTAGTTGTGGAAAACTACTTTTAATAAAATAGAAAAAAATTTAAATTTTGGCATAAATATCATGAATTTTACATGTTGTTAATAATGTTGATAAAAAAAGAATGCATATAATGCAGTAAAAATAATAAACAATTGTGGATAAACATGAGAATAGTGGTTAATTTTAGTAACATTGATAAAAAAGACAATATTACTGTTCATACATGAGCAGATAATATTGCCTTTTTCCTTTTCATAATTTTGATGTAAATGATTATCGTGTAGAAGGAAATATCAAATGCATTACAGTTGAAAAGCAATCTTCTAATCATTATTGTCTTGAAAAGCAAAAATACCTTACATATACACATGCTGCTGATTGAGATAACGCTTCTGAAACATATATACATGATTTATACATACTTCCAATCCCATTTCGTGTGTGATAGATTTTGTAAGTCATTAGTATATTTTGACATTATACCCTCCCTTTGTATTCTCGTTTATAGTTTGTAGACCACATACGAATGATAAGCAAGTAGGATTTTTTTCATTATCTCTTTGTTAAAGCTTTGTCTGCCTATAAAAAAACCACTGCTTATTCACAGTGGTCATTTTCTTATTCACCCATTGTATCGTCAGACATATCTTCGATTTCTTCAGGTTCTTCATCTGGAACATACTTGATAACAAGATGTCTATTTGTTCCTTCCCCTTCAGATTCCGTAGAAATGTTATGCCAGTCATTTAATGTCTGATGAATGACTTTACGTTCATCATTAGGCATTGGATCAAGTTCTACATTTACATGAGATCTTTGAACCTGCTTGGCAATTCTCTTACCCATGGCTCTTAATTTGTAATAACGTTCATCTTTGTAATGATTTACATCAATCAATACATCGATTCTCTTCTTGAATTCAGCGTTAACTGCTGCTCTTACTACAGTATTGAAGGCAGATAATGTCTTACCCATCTTACCAATCAATACAGCGTTATTATCAGCATTTAAGTTAATGATGAATCCATCATTCTTTTCTTCCAATGCAACTTCAATATCTAAATCAATACCAGTAAAGAAGTCTCCAAGATAATCAAAGATAAATTCTTTTACATCTTCCATTGAAAATACATTTGCTGTAATAGATTTACCAATACCTAATACACCATCTTTTTCTTCTAAGATTGTGTATGAGAGATCTTCAACAGAACAACCCTTTTCTTCTGCAGCTTGTTCTAAGATTTCTTCAATTGTTTTAGCGGAATAAGAAGTCATTATCTTGCTCCTTTCTTATTTGCATTGTTTTTATCAATAATCTTTTGAACAACTAAAGTCTTAATAATATTAACCAATGAGTTAATAGCCCAATATAGAGCCATCGCACTTGGCCACACCAAACCAAACATCATGATCGTTGCCATCATATAGATCTGCATGAACTTCATTGACTTGTTTTCAGGAACATCAGGTCTTCTATGATGTTTTGCAGCTTCAGCTTCAGCCTTCTTCTTCTGAATCATCTGAGGAAGCTTCATAGACAAGAACTGACATACTGCCATGAAGATGAATAGTAATAAATACATCCATCCAATTGCATCACCCTTCAATGCACCTTGAATACCTGTTAATGGAGTAGAATCCATCTTCATTCCTAAGAATGAACCAGTTTGAACAGCTTCACTTCTCTGAACAGCCATATACATAGCCATTAAGATTGGAAACTGAATAAATGTAACTAATAATGTACCAGTTGGAGAAATATTGTACTTCTTGTATAATGCCTGCATTTCAGCAGCCTGACGCATTTTAGAAGTATCATCATCTCTACCTTCATATTTACGCTGAATTTTTTCAAGTTCAGGCTGGATCAACTGCATCTGCTGAGTTGCAATTGTTGACTTATAAGTAGCTAAAGCAACAATACCATTAACTAAGATTGTAATTGCGATGATAGCACCACCGACAGTAATCTTAGGAGCTAAGATATTGATCAGCTTACTTAATGGATATACGAAGATTGCGCTGAACCAGTTTTCATCAGCCATAATGCTTGAGAATGTAGTATCGTTTGTGATTAAAATAATATTGTTATTGGCATCTCTTGGAACGGTACAGCCTACTGTCATAACCACAAATAACATGAGGCAAGACCACTTCAAGATTTTTTTCATGTGGGGACTTAATTTCATTACCCTTCTCCTTATTCATTTAACTACAACATTGTAGCTTTATTAAATAGTTTTTCCAAGCTATTTTTATTTGTAAGATAATCGTTTTCTTTATATCCAAATCTTACAATAATGACCGCATCGTATTTGCATGTTTCAAAATCAATTAGATCCTGACACATCATACGAACCTGTCTTTTCAATTTGTTTCTTACTACCGCATTTCCTATCTTTTTAGACAGTGTAATTCCAATACGATTCATTTCTTCTTTTTTAGGACGATAGTATAAAGCATATTGATGATTTGTAACTTTTTTTCCAGTATGAATCAATTCCTGGAATTCTTGAGATTTCTTGACACGGTTTATTTTTTTCATATGAAAACCTCAAAATTGAAAAAAAACCACCTTGTCGGCGGTTTAAGCAGATAAGACCTTTCTTCCCTTAGCACGTCTTCTTGCAAGGACCTTACGTCCGCCGACTGTTGCCATACGGGCCCTAAAGCCATGAGTGGCTTTGTTCTTTTTCTTGCTTGGTTGGTATGTTCTCTTCATTCATGCCACCTCCATTCATAAACTTTTCTACATGTTATAGAAAACAAACGCTATAAAATAATATCTTTTGTGTAGATAATTGTCAATAAACAACAGAAAAAGAATCTATGAATTTTCATAGATTCTTTGATATCATTTTTCAATATTGTAATATTCTTCAAATGTATAGTTTGGATCATTCAACTCAACACCCTTATTATAGATAGCATTTGCGACATCTACACCAACATATCTATAATGCCAAGGTTCAAAATTAACACCTGTAATACTTTCTTTTCCTTCAGGATATCTTTGAATAAATCCATACTCATGTGCATGTGCAAATAGCCATTGACCAGCAGGAGTATCTTTAAATGCAACTGTGTTATTGATGTTAGTTGGATCATCTGTGAAATCAAGTGCTAGACCAGTCTGATGTTCATTGTAGCCAGCTAAGAAACCATTTGCCTTTGCATATTCTTCCCCATTCATAGAAATAATATCCATTGCGCGTTCTTCGATTTCTTTGTAATCCATATATCCACTTGTTACTGTCAGTGAAATTCCTTCACTTTCTGCAGCAGCTTTCATCTGTTTTGCCATTTCACCTGCTTCAGCATTTACTTGAATAACATCAGTTGTACTATTCAAATAAGGTGTTGCTAAATTAGCAGGAACATAATCCTTACTCAATGCATGCTGGAAATCAACAAGAAGCTGGAAGGAATTTAAATCCGTTAACTCTGCAGGTAATTGATTTTCTGTAACAGAAGTAGATGGTTCAAGTGTTGGAACCAATGTAGGTTTTGCGGCCTTTTTAATTTCTTCTCTATTTTTGTATGCATACATACTTAAAAATAATAAAGAAATGGATAATACAAGCAATACAGAAAGGATGATAATAATCGTCGTTTTTTTCTTTGATTTCTGCTGCTTCTTTTCTTCTTTTTCAATTGCTTCATGAATCTTTAGATCAGCAGCTGTTTTTTCCAATTCTCTAAAAACATCATCCACTTTCTTTTCTTCCATCAATTCTTTTGAATCAGGAATATTATCAAATAATGATGTAGAAGTATTCGGTCTAACAATCTTATCATTCATTGTATTATCATCTGTTCCATTCTCTAAATCAAAATCAATATCAGGAAATGGTGCTTTTTTACTTTCAATTTTTATATTTTGCAATTCTTTTTCAAATGTATCTTCTTTATTTGCCATAAAACTATTTTATATGGAAAACAAGAAAAAGAGAAATCATTTCACAAGATTTTCAGATTTTGAAGGAAAATGCGCTATAATAAAATGCTAAATTTTGTATAATTTACGAAGAGGTGAAAGAAATGCAAATTATTATTTATCTTATCTTAGTATTAATGATCGTTAGAATGTTTCTAATGAGTAAAAGAACAAATAAAAGTAAAAAATTAATTGATGTAGTTAATTCTGTTGGTGATAAAGAAGAATTCTTTGAAAATATGAAGCAGTTTGAAGAAGAAATGAAAGACGATGCAGAATTTTTAAATAAGGGAAGAGTCATTCATCTTTGGGGATTAGCTTTCCATAATGAATTTATGGAATTTGATGATGTCATGAATTCTATAGATGTAGATCGAATGATGACACATGAAAAAGATGGTTCTGTAAAAATCACAGACAATGAGGATGCATTCTTTTATTTATATTTAGGGATTCCAAATATTCTTGAAAAAGATGGAATGCATGAGTATAGAAGAAAGCTAAATGAAAAGATGGCTCAGTATAAAGATGTTTTAAAAGATCAGCTTGTACGTGTAGAAGCTGAAGCTATCAATCAATTCTATGAAAAAGAAGGCGATCAGGGATTAGCTTTCTATGAATCTTTATTAGCTGGTGATTATAGTGAATATCAATATTCCAAGTCTTTGATTGGTCTATATAAGAGCATTGCGAATGCAACTGCTGCAGTTATCTATAAAGAACATGGTCAATCAGAAAAGTATGAAGAATGTAAACCAATGCTGGAAAACTTCGCAAAGAGTGGTATTGGTGAAAGATGGATGAAGCAGCTTGGCTTAGAAGTAAGTGTGCCAGTAGAAGAAGAGGAATTTGATACCGTTGAAGAAAAAGAGGAGGATCAATGAAATTAATTGTAGGTTTGGGAAATCCTGGAAAAGAATATGAAAATACAAGACATAATTCTGGCTTTTTAGCTATGGATCGTCTTTTAGATAAATGTAATGTTTCTTCCACAACAAAGAAATGGAATGCATTGATTGCGAATATTAAAGTAGATAGTGAATCTGTATTATTGATGAAACCACTCACATATATGAATGAATCTGGAAATGCGGTGATTCAGGCTGTGAATTATTATCATATTGATCCATCTGATATTCTAGTTATGCATGATGATATGGATTTACCTACAGGATCTGTAAGAATTCGTAAGAATGGATCTGCAGGTGGTCAAAAGGGAATGAAATCCATTATTGCACATGTAGGTACAACAGATATTCCTAGAATTCGTATTGGTGTAGGGCATTCTGATAAAGGAAATCATAAACTCGTACCTGACTGGGTATTATCTCCAGTTCCAAAAAGTGAAAAAGCTGATTTTGACAATGCACTGCAGAATAGTGCAGATGCGGCATATGCATGGATTACACAGCCTATGGATAAAGTCATGAATCAGTACAATATTAAAAAGTAATATGTCAAACATAAAAATGCCTCAATGGCTTTTAAAACAGTTAGAAGATAATCCGGCAGTATCATTGTTAGACAAAAATCTATCTGATCTGCCATTAACTTCTACGATCCAGGAAGCTCTTGTCATTGCGACTTCATATAAGCATCGACCAAGATCTATTCTTGTGGTAAAAAAGAATTTGTATCAGGCACAGCGTCTATATGAAAGAATTTCTTCTTTCCTCGAAGATGATGAATGTGCTCTTTTTGCGTCGGATGAATCATTACGTGTAGAAGCAATTGCTTCTTCTCCTGAAATGAGTGCAATTAAAGTTGAAACAATGTCTTCTTTACTGGAAAATCCGCATCAGGTCGTTGTGACGTGTCCAAGTGCTTTACTTCGTTTTCTGCCATCTGCTGAAAACTTTAATGATTGTATTATTAATATTCAAACAGGTGAAGAAATGGATATGGATCAATTGAAAATGAAATTGATTCATGGAGGCTATTCTCAAACTTCTCATGTAGATCAGCCACTATCCTTTGCTGCTAGAGGTGGAATTGTTGATGTGTATTCCATTAACTATGATCATCCAATTCGTATTGAATTCTTTGATACTGAAATTGACAGTATTCGTTTCTTTGATGAAGGCAGTCAAAAAACAATTAAACAGGTAAAAGAAGTTAAGATCGTTCCAGCATCAGATGTACTTTTTACAGATGCAGAAATTGAAGAAATCAAAACGAAAGCAGCAGCTTTATTAGAAAATAATGAAAATGCTGAAATTGAAGCAGATTTAGATGCACTAGAAAATCATATCTTTGAAAAAAGAATGTACCCATATGCTGCTTTATTAGACCATGCAAGTGGAATATGGGAATATATGGATACTCCAGTCATTATTCTTTCAGATCCATCTGAAGTAACTGCTTCTATTAAACATTTCTTAGAAGATTCTATTCAATATGTACAAGAAATGGTTCAGGAAGGAAAGATGCTTCCAAAGTATTCTTTATTTCATGAATATTCTAGAATTGCATTAGATTGTAAAAGAATCAAAGAAGATCCATTCATTGATAATATTTCTAATATTCACGAAGTAAATATTCCAAATGAAACATTAGATGTTCGTTTAAAGATGATCAATACACCAGAAAAGAATGTATTGGCTTTGAATGCAAAAGAAATTGAACGAGTCATTCATACATGTATAGAAGAACATATTCCATATCAGATGGTTGATGCGGAAAGTGAAATCAAAGATGGTATCAATATTTATCTTGCAGACTATATGCAAGGTTTTCAGATAGGGGATCATTTTCATGTCTATACAGCAAGTGAAATCTTTGAAATTCATCACCATCGTGGAAGATATGAAAACAAATTTAGAAATGCGGAAGTTCTGCATCACTACGAAGATCTTTCACCAGGAGACTATATCGTTCATGCAACGTATGGTGTAGGACAGTACGTAGGAATTGAAACAAGAGAATTCCAAGGTGTAAAAAGAGATTTCATTAAAGTTGTATACCGTGGAAATGCGGAATTACTTGTTCCATTAGAACAGTTCAAACTTGTACGTAAGTTTGTATCTCGTGAAGGTGTTGTTCCTAGATTAAATAAACTTGGCAGTGGAGACTGGGAAAAGACAAAACAGAGATTACAGGAAAACGTTGCACATATTGCAGATCGTTTAATTTCTTTATATGCAAATAGAGAAACACATATTGGTCATGCATTTTCAAAAGATACACCTGATCAGAAAATATTTGAAGATGCATTTATGTTTGAATTAACACCAGACCAGAAAAAAGCAGTAGAAGATATCAAAAAAGATATGGAAAGTGATAAACCAATGGATCGACTTGTATGCGGGGATGTTGGTTTTGGTAAAACAGAAGTATCTGTCATTGCTTCTTTTAAAGCTGTCAGTGATAACAAGCAGGTTGCAATGCTATGTCCAACAACGATTCTGGCAGAACAGCACTACAAGACATTTACAAAGCGATATAAAGGATATCCTGTTGAAATACGTGTATTGAATCGTTTTGTATCACAAAGTGAAGTGAAGAAAACGTTAAAAGATCTTGAAGATGGTAAAGTTGATATTGTTATTGGAACACATCGTTTATTAAGTAAAGATATCAAGTTTAAAGATCTTGGTCTTTTGATTATTGATGAAGAACAGAGATTTGGTGTAGAACATAAAGAAAGAATCAAGGAAATGAAAAATGGAATTGATGTATTAACACTCAGTGCAACGCCAATTCCACGTACATTACAGATGTCTCTTGTTGGGATTCGTCAATTGTCTCAATTAGAAACACCACCAATGAATCGTTATTCTGTTCAGACATATGTTGTTGAAAAGAATGATGGATTAATTCAGAATGCGATTGAAAAAGAATTGAGTCGAAATGGACAGGTTTTCTATTTATATAACAATATTGAACAAATCTATAACCGTGTCAGAAAACTGCAGCACTTACTCCCGGAAGCAAGAATTGGCTGTGTTCATGGACAGATGGGAAGAGAAGAAATTGAAGATATTATGCTTCAATTTAACCAGCATGAAATTGATGTTCTTGTCTGTACAACAATCGTTGAAAATGGAATTGATGTTCCAAATGCAAATACAATTCTGATTGAAGATGCACAAAACTTTGGTTTAGCACAAATCTATCAGATCAAGGGAAGAGTTGGCAGAAGTGATCGACTAGCCTATGCATATTTGATGATTCCAGAACGACGTCAGTTAACAGAAATTGCACAGAAGAGATTAACCGCAGTCAAAGAATTTGCATCTCTAGGATCAGGCTATAAGATTGCGATGCGAGATTTAACAATTCGAGGTGCAGGGGATCTATTAGGACCATCTCAATCAGGTTTTATTGATACGGTTGGTATTGATATGTATATTGAGATGCTGGAAGAAGCAATTGAAGCCAAAAAGAGTGGAAAAGAAATTGTCCATGAAGAAGTAAAACCAAATCCTAGTATTTCAAAATCCAGCTATATTCCAAATGAATTTACAAATGATGATTTTGATAAGCTGGATATGTATCAAAAACTAGATAAACTAGATAGTAAAGAACAATTAAAAGCGTATCGCAGTGAAATTGAAGATCAGTATGGAAAGCTTCCAAAGGAAGTTAGATCTTTATTTGAAAAGAAAGAGTTAGATATTGCATTGAAAGAGGCAATCGTGCAATCTTATCGAGAAGTGAAGAATCAAATGGAAATTACATTCTCTTCTTTATATTCGCAACATGTTGATGGGGTGAAATTATTTGAATCTTTCACTAAAATTTCAAAAGATATCACAATTCGATATGCAAATCAGTGTATTATAGTGTTACTGCCAAAGGGTAAAAATGATTTAAAAATGGCTGTGGAATGCATTGAAAAGGCAAAGGAATCTGTACATGAGAATCGATAAATTTTTAAAAGTATCAAGAATATTAAAAAGAAGAACAGTATCAAAAGAACTGGCTTTGAATCAAAGAATTGAAATCAACGGCAAAGTTGTAAAACCATCTCATGAAGTGATGGTTGGAGATATTGTTGGCGTAACATTCGGAAGCCGAAAAATGGAAGTTCGTGTTTTATCGATTCAGGAAGTAAAGAAGAAGCAGGAAGCTTCTGATATGTATGAAATTGTATCGCAATCATTTGTAGAGAAAGAGGAAAGGAACGAGTAGTATATGGCAAAGAAATTAAAGAAAAAAATTAAAAAGAATTCTTATTCTATTTTTCGTAAAGTAATGACTGTTGTTTTAATACCTGTTTCTATTTATATGATTTATACAGTTGTGATTGAGTGTATGACAACAGTGAAATTGCATCAGCAGTTAGCTGAAGTACAGGCAAAGCTACAAGAAGTGAAAGACGAGAATACATACCTCACACAACAGAAAGAAAAACTGCAGGATCCTGACTATGTTGAATCTTATGCAAGAGGCAACTATCAATTATCCAAGGATGGAGAACAGATTTTCTACCTTCCAGAAAAGAATAAATAACATGAACATAGATACATACATTACAGATAAGATTGAAAAAGAGATTAAGTCTTCACACACAAAAGCAGTGAGTTATGAAAATACGCATAACATCCTGACAATAACAGGCATTGCTTTAAGTGCGTGTGCTGCTGGTGTATTAGCAGTTGGTGCATCTGTAGGAATCAATTTAGGAATCTTGATTGCTTCTGTTTCGTGTTCGCTTGTTTCTTGTGCAACACTGCTTGTAGATCGTATCTATGACTTTGAAAAGAAATCGATGATTGCGGAAAACAAATCCAAAAGCTTAGAAAAAGAAAAAACATGCTTTCAGCTAAAAGCTGGAATTTATAAGAATGAAAGTGAGTCTATTTTTGTAGAAAGATGTGAAGATCTTTTGAAGTGAGAATTTATGAATGAATTTAAAGTAATTAGAAATGCACATGTATATGCACCTGATGATTTAGGAATCCAGGATGTATTGATTTGTAACAATAAAATAATTGATATACAGCCAAATCTTGTATTTTCATATGACCATGAAGAAATTGATGCAAGTGAAAAATATTTAATTCCTGGTTTTATTGACCAGCATGTACATATCATTGGTGGCGGGGGAGAAAATGGTTTTTCTTCCTTGATACGTGAAATCCAGATGACAGATTGCATCAAGTATGGAGTAACAACAGTCATTGGTCTTCTTGGTACAGATGCACATGTGAAATCCATTGAACAATTGGTTGCAAAAACAAAAGCATTGAGAGAACAGGGTATGAGTGCCTATTGTTTAACAGGTTCTTATGCAATTCCTACAACAACTTTAACTGGTTCTATTGGAAAAGATATTGCATTTATTGATCAAATCATTGGTGTAAAAGTAGCAATCAGTGATCATCGTTCTAGTGCTCCTTTAAAGCAGGAACTTGCTAGAATGGCAACGGAATGTAGAACTGCAGGATTGCTTGCGAATAAACCTGGTGTTGTTCATATGCATACAGGAAAAGGAAAAGATGGATATAAGAAAATCTTGGAAATCGTAGAGGAAACGGATATTCCGATTACACAATTCAGACCAACACATGTTGCAAACCAATATGAAGATGCATTAGCTTTTGCTTCCAAAGGTGGATATATTGATTTTACAGCAGATGAAAAAACGCCATCTTTACTAAAGAAAACATTAGAAATCGTTCCATTGAAGCAGATTACATTATCATCAGATGCAAATGGATCATTCCCAATCTGGGATGAGAATTTAAATATTGTTGGTATGGGTGTTGGTAAAATGGAAACATTATATGCATCGATCCGTTCATTGATTCTTGAAGAACATGTAGATATTTCTACTGCAATTTCTATCATTACCAAGAATGTTGCGGATGCACTGCTTTTAAAACAAAAGGGAAGTATTGAAAAAGGAAAAGATGCAGATATTGTTCTTTTAGATTCTGATTTGAATGTAACGGATGTATTTGCATTAGGAAAACAGGTCGTTAAAGAAAAAGCAATTGTTGCGAAAAATTATTATCAGTATTGATAAAAGGAGAACTTCCTATGGAAACAGGTATTGTCTTGCTTTTTGTTGTTATCGTGATGTGTATGATGGTATGTATGAATTTATTTTCGCATTATCATGATCATGATGATTCCAGCAATATCGAAGTACAGGAAATGTATGGAAAACCAGCAAAGAGTTTATTTATTTCTACTGAAGTATTTTCATTTCATCAGGCAACAGAAGTAACAGATGAAAATGGTCAGGTTGTTTATTATTCCAACAGCAAGTTTCTTTCTTTTGTAGATGATACGACAGTATTTGATGCAAAAGGAAATGAGATATCTAATATTACACGAAAAATGTTTTCTTTCCATGGAAGACATTATATTTCAATGCATGATGGAACAAGCTTTGAATTAAGCAACGAATTATTTCATTTGATCAAAGATATTACAAATATTGAAGGATTAGGATGGAAAATAACAGGTAATGTTTTACGATTGAATTTCTTATTGAGTGATGAGAATGATCAGCCGATTGCTTATGTATGTCAAAAAGCATTCTCACTTCATGATAAATATTCCATTGATATTTATGATGTGTCCAAAGAAAAAGAAATCATTACAATTGTCATTGCATTACAGCATATGATAAGAGATCGAAATGCCAGCAGCAATGCATCTTCATCATCTTCATCATCATAAAAAGGGGCTTCAAACGAAGTCCCTTTTCAAAAGAGAACCAATTAGTCTAAATCTTCACCCTGGGAAGCAATGCACTTCTTATACCAGAAGAAGGAATCTTTTCTACTTCTAGAGAAGTCACCAGTTCCATCATCATGTCTATTAACAAAGATGAAACCATATCTCTTATACATTTCACCTGTACCTGCAGATACAAGATCAATAGGACCCCAAGTTGTATAACCAATTAAGTTTACATGATCCTTTTCAATGGCATCTTTCATCGCCTTTACATGATCTCTTAAGTAATCAATTCTATAAGAGTCATGGATAGAACCATCTTCTTCAACCTTATCGATCATACCCATACCATTTTCAACAATCATCAATGGTACGTTTGGATATCTTCCAGCAAGTTCATTTAATGTATAACGAAGACCAAGTGGATCAATCTGCCATCCCCATGGAGTTGCTTCAAGATATGGATTCTTGCATCCTAGGAATACATTGCCCTTTGCTTTTTCATCTTCATGTGTTGTTACACAGTTTGTCATGTAGTAAGAGAATGTGTACATGTCAACAACACCTTCTTTTAAAATCTTCTTATCTTCTTCATTATTCATGAAGGATGTATCTGTAACGCCTTGTTCTTTCAAGAATGATTCTGCAAAGAATGGATATTCACCTCTAACCATGACATCACCACAGAAGTTATTCATACGGTCATCTGTCTGTAAGTTTAAGAACTGATCCTTTGGATCTGGTGTTAAACCATAAGAAGACATATGAGCAATCATCAAACCAATCATGAAATCAGGATTAATCTTATGTCCTTCAATGACTGTCTTTGCACTTGCAACAAATTCATTGTGTAATGCTTCAAAACGCTTCTGAGGATTATCAATGAGCTTGTCAACTGGACGCTGTGCTGTATTGTCTAGATCTTCCTGACATACATAACCTGCACCATTGTATACGCCACCACCTGGCATTAAAGCACAGTTGATTTCATTAAATGTGAGCCAGTACTTAACCTTATCCTTATATCTTTCAAAGCAAGTTGTAGCGTATTTCACAAATAGATCAATGACTCTACGGTCAGCAAAGCCATGATACTTTGTAACGATTCCCCAAGGAATTTCATAGTGTGATAATGTAACTAATGGTTCAATACCATATTTCTTACATTCATCGAATACTTCATCATAGAATTTTAAGCCAGCTTCATTTGGCTGTTCATCATCACCATTTGGATAAATTCTAGACCAGTTGATAGATAGTCTAAATACAGTCCATCCCATTTCTGCAAATAATGCGATGTCTTCTTTAAAGTGATGATAAAAATCAATTGCTTCATGAGAAGGATAATAAACACCTTCTTCAATCACAGGAGAGAACATTCTGGGTGTAGAAACGTTACCTCCTTTTAACATGTCAGCACAGGATAATCCTTTGCCATCTGTAAGATAAGCACCTTCGCACTGATTTGCTGCGACAGCGCCACCCCATAAAAAATTTTTTGGAAATGCCATAATTATTTCCCCATCCTTTCATATCTATTTTACACAAATTGAAAACGCATTCAAAGAACATTGATTTAAGTAAAACCACAAATTATAATTGAAAAGAATTGAGGGGTAAAAAATGCGTAAAGAAAGTGTAAAAGGTACTGTAGATTTATTACATGGACCAATCTTAAAGAATCTGATTATATTCATGATTCCTATTTTTATTTCAAACTGTTTCCAGCAATTGTATAACGCAGTAGATACGGCAATTGTTGGTCATGTTCTTGGAGAAAATTCATTGGCAGCAGTAGGAGCGACTGCTTCTATCTTTGAATTGCTTGTTGGTTTTTCAATGAGCTTAGGTGCTGGTTTTTCAATTGTAATTGCAAGAGCATTTGGTTCTGGTGAAACGCATAAGATGAAAAAAGCAGTTGCAGGATCCATTGAAATTGGTATTTTCACAACGCTAGTATTAACAATCTTATCTATGTTTCTATTAAAGCCATTGCTTGTATTGATTGATACACCACAAGAAATCATGGACCAGGCATTAGCATATATTTCAGTCATTGGATACTTTGTATTTGTTATGTTTGCCTATAATCTATGTTCTGGTATTTTAAGATCTATTGGCAACTCTTTTATGCCACTTGTATTTCTGGTATTTTCTTCATTATTGAATATTGTCTTAGACTATGCATGTATGGCATGGTTTAATATGGGCGTTGCAGGTGCAGCGATTGCGACTGTCATTTCCCAGGGAATTAGTGCAATACTTTGTATTATTTATATGATCACAAAAGTGAAAGAAGTGGTTCCACAAAAGGAAGACTTTGCATGGGATAGTGAAATGATGAAAGATCTTGCAGGACAAGGCTATGCCATGGCATTCATGGGATCTATTGTATCTATCGGCAGTATTATCTTGCAGTCTGGTATCAATGGTTTAGGAACAAAGATCATTGCAGGTCACGTTGCAGCTAGAAAAGTATATGCATTAATGAATCTTCCATTTATTTCTATTGGCGTTGCTTTATCTACATTCATTGGACAGAATAAGGGAAGTAATCAAGGCGAAAGAATCTTGCGTGCAATGAAGGATGCATATCTATTTGATGTTGTATTTGCGGCAGTTTGTTCTTTGATTCTCTGGTTCAGTGCACCTAGTTTAATTCATTTAATTTCTGGAAGTAATGATCCAACAATTATAGGGAATGGTTCAAAGTTCTTGTATGTTGTTGGTCCATTCTATGCGGTATTAGGTATGCTCATGCAGACGAGATTTGCTTTACAAGGATTAGGTTCAAAAATCCTGCCTTTATTTTCATCTGTGATTGAATGTGTTGGTAAAATCTTGTTTACAATGTTTTTGATTCCTATGTTCCAGTATGATGCAGTTATCTGGTGTGAACCAATTATCTGGTGTCTGATGTTAATCGAATTACTCATCAGTTTTGAATGTAATTCTTATATCAAGGACGTAAAAAAACAAATGAAGCTAAAAGTGTAAGCCATCTGACTTACACTTTTTGAATATCTGAATGTATATTTGTTTGCGTATATTTACATTCAGAAATAAAATATAAAAAAATACTGGACAGATAAAAAAAGATGCATATATCTTAACTTCCAGAAATTTTATCCCTCAAAGTAAAAAAGCCAACAGTTAAAATGATATTAATTGTTGGTTCTTTTAT